>JAKOPZ010000209.1 GCA_029778615.1 Chloroflexota bacterium
AAAACCTGCCGTCCTTGCCGACCAACTCGTTCTGCTCATGGACGGCGCCTACATGGCGTCGCGCACATTCGGCGTCAAGAACCCCGCCGCCCATCTCGCGCAAGCCGCACAGGTTCTCGTTGACGCGGCTCTCAAGTGATTTGATATGATGCAACTACCAGATTATTGGCTGCCTTGTCCGGTACGAGAACTGGATGCCGCAACACAAAAAGCGTTTGACGAAATTTTGGATGACGCCATCGCGCACGACGGATGTCCACTTCTCGAGTATTCGCTCGCGGCGCCCAAGTGGCAATTTCTCAATTATGCTGCCGCGCAACGCGATATTGCTTTGCACGGTTCGGGCAATCCTGCGATTGCGCGCTTTGAACCGCGTCAACCAATTGACCTCACCGAATTTGGAAATCAAAACGCGGTCTATGCCGCGGCGGATGGCATCTGGGCAATGTTTTATGCGATTCTCGACCGCGATACTTATGCGCTGACGATGGCGAACGCGTGTATTCAAATTGTCACGGGCGAAACGAGCAGTCAGTCGCTGTATCATTTTTCAATCAGTCGCGGCGCGCTCGCACAAAACCCGTGGCGCAATGGCACCGTGTATCTTTTGCCGCGCGCAACCTTTGTGGAGCAGCCAGCCGTTCCCTTCGATTCCGTTCACGTGAAAATTCCACAATTGGCGAGTCTCGTCGCGCTTTCTCCGCTTGCGCGCATTCAAGTCGCACCTTCCGATTTTCCATTTTTAGAAAACGTGCGCGGGCACGACGACGCGCGTTTGCACGACTATATGATTGCGATGCAAACCGGCGCGCCGTTACCCAAAGCCTAACTCGCGTTAATCACTGCTGGGCGCGTTGGGGTAGTGACGAATTGATTCGTCAAATGCGCGGAGGGGCGCGTTGGGGTAGTGACGAATTTATTCGCGAAATGCGCGAATTTCGCGGGGAAAACGATTGAAATCGTTACTGCATGAATAAGACACGGGTGATTCATTTTTGTTTTCAATAGACCAACCAACAAGTCTTGCCTCCGGGGCAAGATTTTTTTG
>JAKOPZ010000210.1 GCA_029778615.1 Chloroflexota bacterium
CGCGCCGATTCTGGCGTTGGACGCGCCCTCGGGTTTGGATACAAATGATGGGACTGTATTTGACCCGTGTATCCGCGCGCACGCGACCATGACGCTTGCTTTGCCCAAAACAGGTTTGTATGCATCACCCGCGCGCGCAGTCATTGGCGAACTCTATCTCGCGGACATTAGCGTCCCGCGCGGATTGTACGAGAAATTGAATGTGCAAGTGCCGCATCTCTTTGCCGCAGCGAGCATCGTGCGCGTGGAATGGTAAAATAAAAAATTTCTGGGTTAGGCGCTCTGCAAAACAGCGGCGTCGCGCTTTGCGCTATAATTCGTTTGAGGTAAATGAGCGATGACAAAAGGTTTGCAAAATCTACTCTCTCCCTGGCGCAAGCGCGAGCCGCAGTCACAATCCGCAAGCGCAATTGTTCCTCCAACCAAAATCGCCTATCTCACCAAAAACGAATTCTTTCACGGGATGCCGTATGAGGAATTGCACGCGATTGAAGATAACCTTGCCATGACAACATGCGAAAAGGGACGCATCTTTTACATGCCGGGCGAAACTGCCGAAACGCTTTTTATTCTCAAAGAGGGGCGCGTGCAGCTGTACCGCTTGACGCCCGAAGGGCGCAAAATGATTCTCGATACGCTCACGCCCGGCACCGTCTTTGGCGAAATGGCAGTCATTGGACAAGGAATGCAAAATTCGTTTGCCGAAGCGGTTGAACCTTGTACGCTGTGTGTGATGAGTCGCCGCGATGTTTTGGAATTGCTGCAAGCGCATCCCGAAACCGCGCTGCATTTGCTCAACATTGTTGGCACGCGTTTGATGGACACGGAAAAGCGCCTGACGGATTTGACGTATATGGATGTGGCAAAGCGTCTCGCCTTGCTGCTCTTGCGCCTGCATGAAAAAAGTGGCGACACCATCAGCGGCTATTCGCATCAAGACCTCGCCGATTTTGTCGGAACCTATCGCGAAACCGTGACGCAAACGCTCAATCAATTCAAACAGCAGGGACTGATTGATATTCAACGTAAAGCGATTGTGATTCTCGACGCGGCGGCATTGCAGAAACTCGCGGGTGAAGCGTAGGTCATTGCCGCGCGCGTTTTGTGGCGTGTTACGCGCTGCGAGCGACTTGTTCACCCCGCGCAACAACTGCGAATCACGAATCACCCGTCTTGAGTTCGATGAGCGTGACTTCGGGCGGACAGTTGTAACGGAATGGCAGCATGACAGTTCCGAGACCGCGCGAGACATACAGTTGGAACGATTCAAAAGACCGCAGTCCATTTGCGAGCTGCCCGCGATATTTGGAATTGGTGATGAGCGGTCCAAACCACGGCAAGTTGATTTGTCCCCCATGTGTGTGTCCTGACAAAACCAAACACACGCGCGCGTCGTCAAGTTCCATCACAAAATCGGGATTGTGCGAAAGCAAGATGACCATATCCCCTTTCACCGCGCCGTGAAGCGCCGCGTGAATGTCCTGCGCGTCTTCCCACAAATCACCTACGCCCGTGATGCAGATACGGCTGTCGGCGCGCGTCAACCAAATGTTTGTGTTGGTGAGTTCTACAATCCCCGCGCGTTGGAGTGCGGTTCGCACCGCGCACACGTCCGCATCAAAATCGTGATTGCCGAGAACCCCAAAAACGCCCAACGGCGCGTCAAGGCAAGCCAGTAAAGTTTCGATGGGCTGAACAAAATCAGTCCCTTCGGAAACGTAATCGCCGCCAAGCAAAATCAAATCGGGCTCGAGTTGATTTGCTTTTTCAATCACCCGTTCGAGAAAGGCAGGCGGCGTCAGCGGGCTGCAATGGAAATCTGTCAAGAACACAATCTTGAGTCCATCGAACGCAGTCGGCAATTGTGAAAATACAGGTGTCGTGCGCGTAACCTCGATACTCCGCGCGTCGCCGTGAAAACGTGCGGCGGTGAAAATCCATCGCAAGAGGATGAGCAAAGGCAAATAGAGTCCGACGACGAACGCGCGTTTCGCATACGTCCACACGCCTTTTTTCCCAAAGCGGCGCTTGTACGCCAAGGGCGATGGTTTGCGAATGTTTTGTGTTGATTGAGAGGGCAGCATTGTCAAAAACATTGTACTCGAACGCCCCGTTCGCAAAAATGCCCTGTGTGAGTACGGGCGAAGCATGTACGTTCAGAGATGCGAATCGAATAATGACCGCTTTGGCAAATGCTTCGCCCCTCCTGTATAATCACCGTTGTACTTGAACGAGGTGTAATGAAATATCTATCGCTTGCAATCAGTTGCATTGTTTTCCTTGCTGCCGCTTGCGCGCCCCAACCGACTCCCGAACCCACACAAAC
>JAKOPZ010000211.1 GCA_029778615.1 Chloroflexota bacterium
GGCGTCAGCCAAGAAAACTTGGCGAGTTCTTTGTCCAGCTGTGCGCGCACCGTCTGAAATTCTTTTTCGTCTTCATGCCAGGGACCGAGCGCAAAAATTGCGACGGGCATTTTTACGAGCGCATCACGGTGCTGCGTAAGAAAATGCAGCGCGTCCTTGTGCCAATGAAACATATAGAGCGGCGCGCCCATGACCACAGCGGAATATTCTGAGAGCGACTGCACGGCGCGCAGCGGTCTGAATTCCACTTGGAGTTCGTGCTCGCGCAGAGTCGTCGCAATCGTTTCCGCAACTTCTTGCGTGGAACCATAACGCGTTGCATAGGCAACGAGAATCAAAGTTGACATACTATGCTCCTTTCGCGTCTGTGCCCGGCATCCCTGCCCAACTCTCACACAAACCATAACCACTTTCAATCAATTCCTTGAAGCGCGACGTAAAACGCGCGGCAGGTGCGCCGTCAACAATGTCGTGGTCAAAATTCAACGTCACGTCAAGATATTCGCGAATCTCGATGCGTCCATCCACCACGCCCGGTTTTTCCGCGATGCCGCCGAGCGCCACATCGAGCGTATGCACACCGAACGGAATCGCCCAACCGCCGCCGTTACCAAACATGCCAATTGCCGTCATGCCCACCGTGCAAAATGTTTTCTTTAACAGCGGCGGATTTTTGTATGCGTACCAATAAAAGATGTTGCGCGCGAATTGCGGCAGTCGCGCAAACCACAGGGCGCGAAATTCGCGCGTCTGTTTTGGTTTGTGCTGCACCGCGCGAATTTCATTGTGAATCTCGCGCACGGTGCGCTTGTTTGCCGCGCGCACGAAATGCGGCAGTGTCACCTTGCGCCCTTCGTGTTCGATTTCCACAATCGTGTTGACATCCACTTCGTCAAACACAATCAAACGATTGCGCCAATCGCGATACGCGTGCATCATTTTGTTTTCGTCAATCGCTGTGCCGAGACACGCAATGACGAACGCGGTGAACGAAAGCGTTTCACCCGTGCGCGTTTTATACTCATGAAGCAAGCGGCGTGGTTCGGTCACATCCATTTCAATCAGACCGCGCACCGTATGTCGCCGCGCGGCAATGCGCCCGCCGTCGGTGATGACATCGCGTTCGCGCGGATAAGGAAACACTTGGTACGCCGCTTGCGCCGCCATGTTTGCGTCCTTACAAATACACCGCGAACAAGGCTTCTTCTTCTGTGAGCGTCGTTTCCACCAACCCCAGCGCGGGCATCGTTTGCTCAATCTGCGCGAGGATTTCATCGGGCATCGGCACCAGTCCGCCCATTTTGCCAAACAACCGCACATCGGCGTTGCGTTCGACGGCGAGTCGCACATCGTCAACCATTTGTCCCGCGCTCATCTCGACCACCAAAAAACTGTGCACCCGTTCGGACAAGCGCGCGAGCTCCTCGGCGGGAAACGGGTACAAACTGATTGGGCGGAACAAGCCAACGCGCAGCTCGTTCGCGCGCGCCTGATGAATGGCAGTTTGCGAAATCCGCGCGGCAGAGCCGAACGCGA
>JAKOPZ010000028.1 GCA_029778615.1 Chloroflexota bacterium
CCAGTCTCCAATCATTGGTTTGGTCATGGGCTCGCGTTCCGATTGGGAAACGATGCAGCACGCGGCGCAGACGTTGGACGCGCTGAAAATTCCCTACGAAACGCGCGTCGTGTCCGCGCATCGCACGCCCGATTTATTGTTTGAATACGCATCAACGGCGGAAGCGCGCGGCTTGCATGTCATTATCGCGGGCGCGGGCGGCGCGGCGCATTTGCCGGGGATGCTCGCTTCGAAAACGATTTTGCCGGTGTTGGGCGTCCCCGTCGAATCGAAAGCGCTGCACGGCATAGATTCGCTGCTCTCGATTGTGCAAATGCCCGCGGGCGTTCCCGTTGCAACGTTCGCCATCGGACGCGCGGGCGCGGTGAACGCGGCATTGTTCGCGGCAGAGTTGTTGGGGATGAAATATTTGGAAATTCGACAAGCGTTGCGCGCGTATCGGGATGCACAAACGAACGCAGTGCTGGAACATCCGAATCCGAGAGATTAGAGACTGGAGACTGGAGACTGGAGACTGGAGACTGGAGATTGCGAATCGGCATCATCGGCGGTGGACAACTTGGCAGAATGCTCGCGCTGGCGGCGTATCCACTCGGCGCGCGCGTGACATTTTTGGACCCCGCGCCCGACGCGCCGATGTCGCATTTGGCAAAACACATTTGCGCGGCGTATGACGACGAACGCGCGTTGGAGCAATTGGCGCGCGAATCCGATGTCGTGACGTACGAATTTGAAAATGTGCCTGTTACGTCCGCGTTGTTTGTGGAACAATTTACGCGCGTGTTCCCCCCCCCCGCCGCGCTGTTGGTGGCGCAAGACCGTTGGGAGGAAAAATCGTTTTTCAGTTCGCTGGGAATTCCGACGCCGAATTTCGCGCGGGTGGATACGCACAGCGAATTGATGGAGGCGCTGGAAAATATCGGACTGCCTGCGGTCTTGAAAACGCGGCGCTTGGGTTACGACGGCAAGGGACAATTCCTCATTCAAACGCACGCGGATTCGGAACGCGCGTGGGCGGCGCTTGATGGGAACGCGTTGATTCTGGAACAATTCGTAGATTTCACGCGCGAGGTCTCGATTCTTGCCGTGCGCGGACAAAATGGCGAATGTGTTTTTTATCCGCTCGTCGAAAATTTTCACCGCGACGGAATTTTAAGGTTGTCGCTTGCGCCCGCGAGATTTCTCGCAAATGCGGCTCCAAATGACAAACGCGCGCAAGAGTACGCCCAACGCGTTCTTGGCGCCTTGAACTATGTCGGCGTGTTGGCGATTGAATTTTTTCAAATGGGAGATGAATTATTGGCGAATGAAATGGCGCCGCGCGTACACAATTCGGGACATTGGACGATTGAAGGCGCGGTGACGAGTCAGTTTGAAAATCACGCGCGCGCGATTTTGGGAGCGCCGTTAGGTTCGACAGAAACGCGCGGCTATTGCGCGATGGTGAACTTTATCGGCGAATTGCCCGAGATTGACGCGCTATTGAAAATTTCCGACGCGCACGTTCATCTGTATGACAAAGCCCCGCGCGCAGGACGCAAGTTGGGGCATGTGACGATTGTGGCGAGCGATGAAAAAACGCGAGACGAAAGACTAGCGACTGGAGACTGGAGATTTTCTAGTCTCTAGTCTCCAGTCTCTAGTCTCCAGTTATCCCCATGATAGAAAACGACAAACCTCACGAAGAATGCGGCGTGATTGGCGTGTTTGCGCCGAATGAAGATGTGGCGCGGATGATTTTTTTCGGATTGTACGCGCTGCAACATCGCGGACAAGAAGCGGCGGGCATCGCAGTTTCGGATGGCAGTGCGATGCGTTTGCACAAAGACGCGGGACTGGTCGCGCAAGTGTTCAATTCCGAAAATCTTTCCCACCTCGAAGGACATTACGCGATTGGACACACGCGTTATTCCACGACGGGTTCATCGCATCGCCGCAACGCAGGTCCGTTTATGGTGGAAACGTTTCACGGTCCGCTCGCCGTCGCGCACAATGGCAATTTGGTGAACGCGATGGATTTGCGCCAAAACGTTTTGCAGCGCGGCGTCGGTTTGTCGTCGTCGTCGGACAGTGAAGTGATGACGATGATGCTGGCGGGTGCGGAAGGCGATACGTGGGAAGAACGCATTGCGAACACGATGCCGCAGTGGCACGGCGCGTATTCGCTCGTCATTCTCACGCGTGACCAAGTTTTCGCTGTGCGCGACCCGTGGGGTTTTCGTCCGTTGAGCGTGGGACGTTTGCCAAGCGGCGGACACGCGGCGGCTTCGGAAACGGGCGCGTTGAAAACATTGGGCTGCGATGAAATTCGTGAAGTGAAGCCGGGCGAGATTGTGACGTTGAGCAATACTGTTTTGCGTTTTCGGCAAGGACTGCCGCCGATGCCGCAACTCGCGCGCTGCATTTTTGAACACATTTATTTTTCGCGTCCCGATTCGTTTTGGGACGGGCAGCGCGTCCACAATGTGCGTCAGCGTCTCGGCGAAGAACTTGCGCGTGAAGCCCCGATTGAAGCGGATGTGGTTGTCCCCGTTCCCGATTCGTCCATGCCCGCCGCGATTGGTTACGCGCGGGAATCGAAAATTCCGTACAACGAAGGTTTCACCAAAAATCGTTACATTGCGCGCACGTTCATTCAGCCCACCGATTCATTACGCAAACAAGGCATCGCGCTGAAATTCAACGCGTTGGAAGAAAATTTGCGCGGGCAGCGCGTGATTATGATTGACGACAGCATTGTGCGCGGCAATACATCGGGTCCGCTCGTAAAACTTTTACGCAATGCGGGCGCGCGTGAAGTGCATGTGCGCATCACGTGTCCGCCCATCGCGCATCCATGTTACATGGGCGTTGACATGGGAACGTATGATGAAATGATTGCGCACAAACACACCGTTCAAGAAATTTGTGATTACATCGGCGCGGACTCGTTACACTTTTTGTCGGTCGAAGGAATGATGCGCGCAGTGGGGCGTCGCGAAGGTTATTGCAACGCGTGTTTTACGGGCGTGTATCCGTTAGAGATTGATAGGGCGCATGTGAAAACGGGGTTTGAAAAGGCGATTGCGGGGTGATTGGAGACTGGAGATTGGAGACTGGAGACTGGAGA
>JAKOPZ010000212.1 GCA_029778615.1 Chloroflexota bacterium
AACGAATTCATTCGTTCCTGACCGTAGTAACGAATTCATTCGTTCCTGACCGTAGTAACGAATTCATTCGTTCCTGACCGTAGTAACGAATTCATTCGTTCCGCGCGCAGAGGACGAATAAATTCGTCACTACGCGCACATCGCTTGTATAATCCAACCCCATGTTCTTGGTGCGAAAATTTTTTCTCGCGTTTGGAATTCTTGTCCTCGCTTTGCTCCACACCCTTCCCGCCCGCCTCGCCGTTCTCGCGTTTGATACGTGGCGCGACGTGAACGCCATGCAAGCCGCGTTGAATGGAGAGGAAACCAATGTGAGTCCTGTTGCGCGCGCGCTGCTCGCCGATGCGCGCGCGTGGCGCAGTGAACTCGCGTCGGCTGTCACCCTCGCGCCCAACTTGGCAGCGCTGCCACATTTTGGCGGTGATTTCGCGCAAGCCCCGCACCTTGTCGCGTTCGCGGACGAAATTTTTTCGGCGGCGGAACCTTCGCTCGTTTTGTACGATGCCTTAAACGGAACGCTCACCCAAAACAATTCATTCGGCAGCGCGCTCACCCAATTTGCACGCGAAAACGTTTTACAAATTGAGACCGCGCGCGCGGCAGTCGAACGCGTGAAACAAAAACGCGCGCAGATTGACGAACGCGCGCTTTCGCCGCAGACTCGCACGTTATTACGCAATGCCGACCGCGCCGTAAAGGAATGGGACGCGGCGCTGCGCCTGCTGCAAGACGCGCCGCGTTTGCTTGGTTATGACGCACCGCGTCATTATTTGGTGCTCGCGCAAAACAATGACGAACTGCGCGCGACGGGCGGATTCATCAGCGCGGTGAGTGTTCTGCGCGTCGAACGTGGCGACATTTCGGTGGAATGGTTTGGCGACAGTTTCGCCGTGGACGATTTGTCGCTGGTTCACCCCCCCCCGCCACTGCCTTTGCAAAAATACATGTGGGCGTCACAGTGGCTCTTGCGCGATTCCAATTGGTACGCTGATTTTCCAACGAGCGCGCGCGTCGCACAAGACATGTATGCCAATGACCGCCATGTGCGCGCGGACGGCGTGCTCGCGGTGGACACGCGTTTTCTCCCGCGTTTGGTGCAAGCCCTGCGCGTCGAGTTGGACGGACAGCTACTTTCGCCCGACAATGTGATTGCGCGCTTGAAAGCGAGTTGGCAGCCCATGCCGCCGGGTGACATGAGCGCGGCGTGGTTCGACAATGACCGCAAAAACTTTCTCGCCGCAATCATGAACGAAATGCTGACCGCGTTTCGCGCGGGCAAGGCGCAGACAGGCGCGTTGGCACAAGCGGTCTATCGCGGACTGCGCGAAAAATCGGTACAAATTTATTTGAACGACGCCGACGCGGAACAAGCACTGCGCGACGCGAACTGGGGCGGCGCGGTGGAACCGGACACGGGCGACTATTTGTTTGTGGTGGATTCAAATTTGGGATTCAACAAGGTCAACGCGCGCGTGACGCGCGAGATTCTTTATCAAGTGAATTTGAATGACGATACAGCGAGTGTCCAAATCACTTATCACAATCCCTCGCGCGCGGCGGACGGCGCGTGCGACTTGGTGAAACAACACAGAGACGCTACGTACGCGAGCATGGAAGAAAGCTGTTATTGGAATTACGTCCGCGTGCTGACACCGCGCGGCAGTGAATTTATCTCTGCCGAAAATGTGCGCGACGCGGGCGTCGCCGACGACATCGAAGCGGTGAGCGCGTTCGGCGGTTACGCGGTAATTCCGCGCAGCACGACGCAAACGGTGCAATTCCATTACGCGCTGCCCGCGCGTTTGATTCGAAACAAAACGTACACGCTCCAAGTACCGCAGCAAGCCGGCGCGCCCGCGACGCCCATCACCGTGCGCGTCGAAATTCCGCGCGGCGCATTCGTGCGCGGCGCATCGCATCCATTTGTTTGGCGTGATGAAAATGTGCTCGAGTTTCAAGAAACGTTGTGGAACGATATCACGATTCAAGTGTATTTGAGCGAATAGCGAATACCGCATAACAGATAACTATGCTGGCTCAGTCTCCAGTCTCGAATCTTTACTCTCTAATCTCTCATTCAAGGAACCTCATGGACATTCATTTTGGCACGGACGGCTGGCGCGCCGTCATCAGCGAAGAATTCACTTTTGAAAATGTGCGGGTGGTCGCGCAAGCCATCGCCGACTATTTGCGCGACGCGCCCAAGGAAAATAATTTATCGTCCGACGCGCCGGTTGTCATCGGCTTTGATACCCGTTTTCTTTCGGACCGTTTCGCGATTGCGGTGAGTCAAGTGTTGGCGGGAAATGATTTGCGCGTGATTCTCTCGCGCGCGGATTGTCCGACGCCCGTCGTTTCGTACGCCGTGCGCGCGTTGAACGCGCAAGCGGGGATTATGATTACGGCGAGCCACAATCCGCCGCGTTACAGCGGCATCAAACTAAAAAATTCAAGCGGCGCGTCCGCATCCAACAGCGAAACACAGCGCGTTGAAGAAAAATTGCGCGTGGCGGGTCCGCCGAAAATGCGCGCGTACGAGGACGCGTTAAACGCGGGCTTGATTGCGCGCACCAATTTTTTCCCGCTCTATTTTCAACATATCCAAACGCTGGTGAATCTACAAACGCTGGGCAAAGAACAATGGCGCGTGGTGACCGACCCGATGTATGGCGCGGGGCGCGGCTATTTGCGTTCGATTCTCACGGCGGCGGGCTGTGAAGTGTTGGAAATTCGCGGCGAGATGAATCCGGGCTTTGGTGGCATTCATCCCGAACCGATTGAACAATATCTGTTCGCCTTGATGGCGGCGGTGCGCGACCATCATTCTGATATTGGGCTCGCTACGGATGGCGACGCGGACCGCATCGGCGCGGTGGACGATTTGGGAAATTTCATTGACCCGCATTTCATTTTTGCGTTGACACTGCGGTATCTTGTGGACGTGCGGAAAATGCGCGGTGCAGTGGTGAAAACGATTTCGACAACGCAAATGATTAATCTGCTCGCGCAAAAATACAATCTGCCCCTCCACGAAACGCCTGTCGGGTTCAATCACATCGCCGACTTGATGCAGGAAAACGACGTGTTGATGGGCGGCGAAGAAAGCGGCGGCATCACCATTCGCGGGCATGTGCCGATGGGCGACGGAATTTTGATGGGCTTGCTCTTGATTGAAATGATGTCGCATTACGGAAAAAGTTTGCGCGAATTAGTGGCAGAGCTGCGCGCCGAATTGGGCGCGTTCTATTATGCGCGGCGCGATTTGCGGACGAAACCCTTTTCCAAAAAGGAATTGGTCGCGCGTTTGAAACGCGACGCGCCCGCGACGATGGCGGGCTTGAATGTCGTTTCCATCAATGACCGCGACGGTGTGAAATATCTTTTTGACGACAGCAGCTGGCTGCTGATTCGTCCTTCGGGCACGGAACCTGTACTGCGTGTGTACTCGGAAGCGCGCTCGCCGGAATTGGTGCAAGAATTATTGACGCAAGGCGTCGCGCTGTCGGACGCGATGCGGAATGGGGAAAAATAAGAAAATGGGTAGTAACGGAACCAGGTTCCGTTGCTACCCAATTTTTGCTACCCATTTTTTGCTACCCATTTTTTGACACATCCCGCATGACACAAACTCGTCTCGGTCAAATCAGCGCGCTGTTCGCCGCGCTGGTTGCGTTTGTCATTTATTCGCTTACGCTGGCGCACACTATCACGTGGCAGCACAATGGCGCAGACAGCGGAGATTTGGTGACCGCTGCGTTTGTGCTGGGCATTCCGCATCCGCCGGGTTATCCGCTTTACACGCTCGTCGCGTTTTTCTTTGCGCGTCTGCCGCTTTTTGAACCCGCGCACAATGTCGCGGTTTTTTCCGCGTTGATGGCGAGCGCGAGCGTTTTTGTTTTGGCGCGCGCGGGAGCAGCCCTCATCAGCGCCGAAATTCCCAAAACAGCAGCAGTTTTCCTCGCGCCCCTCGCCGCGCTGACGTTCGCGTTCGCGCCGCTGATGTGGTCACAAGCGCTGATTCCCGAAGTCTATGCGTTGAATGGGTTGCTCGTCGCGGTGATTTTGTGGGCGTGCTTTACCACCTCTCCGCGACGCGTTTATTTCGCGGCGCTGGCATTCGGTTTGGGCATGGCGCATCACCTTTCGATTTTGCTGCTCGTGCCCGGCGCGTTCCTCGCGTTACAGCCCTCGCGCAAACATTGGCGCGCCATTCTTTTATTTTTGCTTCCCCTCGCGTTGTACGATTATGTGCCGCTCGCCGCGCTGGCCAATCCGCCGGTCAATTGGGGCGACCCGGTTACGCTCGAACGCTTTATCTGGCTCGTCACCGCGCAGCAGTATCGCCCGTATCTGTTCGATTTGAATACGGTTGAAATTCTCAGCCGCTTGGCATTTGCCGCGCGTGCGCTGCTCGACCAATTTACCATCGTCGGTGCGGCATTGATTGTATGGGGCGCAATTCAAATGGCGCTGACGCGCACGCGATTTTTTTTCGCGCTGATGTTGATGTTTGTACCGGTCGTGCTGTATGCGATTGTGTACGCGTCGCGTGATTCGTTTTTGTATTTGCTCCCCGCGTTTGCGCTTGCGCTGATGTGGCTCGTGTACGGCATCGGCGATGTGTTAAAGTGGGCGAGCGATGACCGCTTGCTGCGCGGCGCGGCGGTGGTGTTGTTTGCAGTTTTGCCCGCGTACAATCTTGTCACGCATTACGCGGCGATGGATGTTTCCAATGACCGCGCCGCGTTCGAGTACGCCAAGCAAAATTTTCAAGGACTGCCGGTGGATGCGGTTTTGTTCGCGGATGGCGACGAAGCGTTATTTTCCATTTGGTACTATCGCCATGCGATAGCGTACGAGGGTGCGCGTTCCGTGATTGTGAGTCAGGGGCTTTTGCAGTACGAGTGGTACTATAATGAGCTGCGGCGCATTATGAGCGAAGTGAAATTCCAAGAGCCGAACGTCGTCACGGACGCGCACCAACGCGCCCGCGAAATCATTCGCGTCGCGTTCGCCGAAGGACGCGCGGTGTGTTTTACGGATTCGAGTCCGTTACTGCCGGAATTTGAATATGAGGAACGCGGGGTGTTGAAATGTGTGGTGGCGGAGAAAACCACGGCGGGCGAAACGCCGTAAATCAAACAATTATTTGATTGGAGGAATTCCAAGGTCTTTGCAGATTTTATTCGCGAGAATATCGCTGATTTCGATGTGACGCGGGACAGCCGACCGCTTGTTGAGTGCAGGATTATGCCACCAAGAATGCCGTGCGCCTTCGCGTAACAACTCAAAGCCATTTGCGCGCAGATGTTGAATCAACTCTTTACGCTTCATACAGCGACGCGTTCTTCTTGATAATTGCTCCCTGCCGCAGCCAGCGCGTCCTCACGATTAAACTCTAACGCCTCGCGCAACGTTACTTGCAAGCTTTTGAGCAACTCTGCCCGCGACGGCTCTTGACAATTTACGCCCGGTACTTCTTCGATCCATCCAATCCACCAAGCTCCATCTTGGCGAAGAACTGCGGTATAAACATTATTCATACGATTCCTCCCGACTGGAAATCCTCTTTTCCGCGACACCTCACAGCGAAGACCGAATATGCACAATGTCGCCATCATGCACGATGTATTCTTTGCCCTCCAAACGCAAAACGCCGTGCGTTTTGGCTTCCGTCATGCCGCCACTCTTGATGAGATTGTCGTAACTCACCACTTCGGCGCGCACGAAACCTTTTGCCAAATCGGTGTGAATCGCGCCTGCCGCTTCCACTGCCGTCGCGCCGACGGGAATCGTCCACGCGCGCACTTCGTCTTCGCCGACGGTGAAAAAGGACTGCAAGCCGAGCAATTGATACGAATGGCGAATCACGCGCGGCAGTGACGGTTCGGCAATTCCAAATTCTTGTAAAAACATTTGCGCGTCCTCGTCCGACATTTGCGCGAGTTCCATTTCCACTTTGCCTTGCAGCGCGACGATTTGCGTTTGCTTGTGATGATACGAAATGTCCGCGAGCGGTCTATCGCCCGTCGCTTCGTCCGTGTTGAGAATGACGAGTGTGGGTTTCAACGTCGTGAGCGCGAGCGATTTGAGCGGTTTCAATTCCGCGAGCGACAATTCCAAATCGCGCAACAGCCCCCCCCCCTCCAACACTTTTTGAAAGTGTTCCAGCTGTGTCAGTTCTTTTTGATACGCTTCTTTTTCTTGCGGCGTCGAACCGCCTTTGCCCAATGACGTTTTCAAACGTTCGATGCGCCGTTCCACCACTCCCAAATCCGAAAGAATCAATTCCGTATCGAGATTCTCCAAATCGCGCGCGGGATTGATGCTGCCTTCCAGATGCGGCACGTTGTCGTCTTGAAACGCGCGCACGACATGCACAATGGCATCGTTCTGCACAATTTGATTCAACAGATTGCCGTCCATGCCGCCTTTTTCGCCAATGCCGCGCTGCAATCCGGCAATGTCGTTGTACTGCACCTGCGCGTAAATGGTTTTGCGCGGGTTGAACATTTTGCTCAACACATCTACGCGCGCGTCGGGGACTTGCACGCTCGCCGTATGCACTTGCAATTTGCCCGACGCAAAATTTGCCACGTCGGCATGTCCGCGCGTGAGCGCGTTAAAAACGGTTGTTTTGCCCGAAAGGGGCAGTCCAATGATTCCGAGTTGCATGTTGAGGATTATAAAGGGCAAGCGGCAAGTGTCAAAGTGTCGGGCGTCAAGCGTCCTTTTCGACGGGAATGTTTTGGGCGCGCAAAATGATTTCGCGCGCTTCCGCAGCAATAAACAGCGAACCCGTTACGCAAATCACATCGTCGTTCGCCGCAATGCCGCGCGCCAATTCCAACGCGTGGGCGGCATCTTGCGCGCTGTGCATGGGCACGTTGTACACGGCGGCGAGGCGGCTCAACGCTTCGGGCGCGGACGCGCGCGCATTGTGTGCGCGCGTAAAGACAAACGACGCGGCGCGCGGCGCGAGTTCGGCAAGGATGCCCGCAATGTCCTTGTCCGACGAAACGCCAAAAATAAAATGCACGCGCGCGCCGTCGAGCACTTCGTCGAGCGTGCGGACAAGTTCGTGCGCGGACGCGCGATTGTGCGCGCCATCCGCGACAATGTACGGCGCGCGCGCGAGAATTTCAAAACGCGCGTGCCATTTCACCGATGCAATCCCTTGCTGCAAGGATTGTGGCGAGAGCGCCCGTTTGCGCCAATTCAGGGCATCCATCGTCGCCATCGCGGTTGCCAAATTGACGCGCTGGTGCGGTCCCAAAAGCGGGAGCGTGTAGGTGCGCCAGCGCGCGTTCCGCACGTGCCGCAGCCGCACCACCTGATGCGTCGGCGTCGTTTCCACCAGTTCCCATTGCCACAATTTTTCCACGTCCACGATGCGCGATTCCAGTTGGTTGGCGCGGCGTTGAATTTCCTCGAACGCGGGCAACTCTTGCGGTGCGACGACGACGGGACGTTTTGGTTTGATGATGCCCGCTTTTTCAAAAGCGATTTCGGTCAGCGTGTTGCCGAGAATTTCCATGTGGTCGTACGAAATCGGCGTGATGACGGAAACGCGCGGCGTCAAGACATTTGTGCAGTCGAGCCGTCCGCCCAGCCCCACTTCGACGACGGCAATCTCCACCTGTTCGCGCGCAAAGTGTTCGAACGCGAGTGCGGTAATCCATTCAAAGAACGTAGAGATTTCGAAATGCGTTTGAATGTCTTGCAAACGTTCGGTAATGGCAATCAACTGCGCGGCGGAAATGTCTTGACCGTTCACGCGCACGCGTTCGCGAAAGGAATGCAAATGCGGCGAGGTGAACAAGCCGGTGCGATAGCCCGCCGCGCGCAACATACTTTCGATGAGCGCGGCAGTGGAACCTTTGCCTTTGGTGCCCGCGATGAGAATGGATGGATATGTTTCGTGCGGATTGTCCAGATATGCAAGAATTTCGTTCATGCGCGCGAGTTTGAGCGGGTCCGCTTTGCGCGGCGGACGATTGTCAAAACGCGCAAAAGAAAAATACCAGTGGGCGGCTTCAGGCGCGGAGAGTGACATGGGGCGAGATTGTAACATGGCGCATGACGAATGCCGAATGCCGACAGGTTGACACTCGCGCGTAACGAATTTAGAATCGCGCGCAAATCTGTAGGGGCAGTCCTGAACGGTCGCTCCTCTTCGGTGAGGTCAAATTGGCGGAACTAAAAATTTTGTACGGCGGGCAAGCGGTCATTGAAGGCGTAATGATGCGCGGGCGCAATTTTGTTTCGTGCGCGGTGCGGCGTGAAAATGGTGAAATCGTTCTCAAGAGTCAGGCGATTCCGAAAAATGTTTATGCCGGCGTGTGGAGCAAGACGCCGTTTTTGCGCGCGCTGCCGTTGTTGTGGGACACGTTGGTGTTGGGCACGCAGATGTTGACGTGGGCGGCGAATGTGCAGGTGATTGATGAAGGAAACAAGACGAACGACGATGTTGCGGGCTCAAATCCAAAATCAGAAATCACAAATCAAAAATCGCAAGAGGGTCTTTCGCAGAACGCGATTTATGGCACGCTGGCGGTTTCGCTCGGCATCGGCATTGCCATTTTTTTCGCGCTGCCCGTGTTCATTGCAAATTTTCTGGGCAACTATGGGGTGACGCCGTTTTGGAACAATATTATCGAAGGGGTGATTCGGCTCGGACTTTTTCTCGCGTATCTCCTCGCCATTGGTCGCATTCCCGACATTCAACGCGTGTTCATGTATCACGGCGCGGAACACAAAACGATTGCGGCGTATGAGGGCGGCGCGAGTTTGATTCCCGCCGCAATTCAAAAATTCAGCAAGGAACATCCGCGCTGCGGCACCGGTTTTTTGCTCACCGTCGTCGTGATTTCGATTTTGTTTTTTATCGCGCTCGGCGAATTGCCGCTCGGTCTGCGTCTGTTGTCGCGCATCGCGTTGATTCCAATTGTCGCGGCAGTGAGTTATGAATTGATTCGCTTTGCGTCACAGCACCGCAACATTTTTGTTTTCGATTGGCTCGTGGTGCGTCCTTCGCTCGCGCTGCAATCGCTGACCACGCGCGAACCGACGGATGACATGATTCTGGTCGCGGTCGCCGCATTTCAAGATGTGCGCGGGCAAGAAGAGGCACTGGCGGCGTGAAACGTCCTTGACCAAAAAGTGAACAGCTTTTGGTCTGGCGCACGCGCCGCGCACGCGCGATACTGTGCGCATTCCGCCGAAAGGAATGTCCATGCGCCTCGATTTTATTTTTCGCTTGAGCGTTCTCGCGCTGGCGTTCGCGCTCGCCGCGTGCAGCAGCGCAGTCGCGCCAACCGCCGCGCCGTCCACGCCAACGCCTGTCGCAATCGTTCCCACCCACGCGCCCACTATAATTCCGCCGACCGCAACGCTTGAACCCACGCGCGCCGCGCCAACGCTCACGCCGCGTACGGCGACGCCGGAAAAAATAGTTTGGGATTACGTCGCGCTGGGCGACTCGAATCCGAGCGGTTTCGGCGTGGGCGGCAACTCGTACGTGCCAATGTTCGCGAACGATATGGAACACGATTTGGGCGTCGAGGTGCATTTAATCAATCGCGCGTTCAACGGCGCGACGAGCGGTTTATTGTTACAGCGCGTGCAAGCGGTGGAGCGAGTGCGCCAAGATATTCAGAACGCGGAAATTGTAACGATTGACATTGGCGCGAACGATTGGGAAAATGTGATTGCAAGTTATCAAGACAAAAAATGCGGCGGCGCGGACAATCAAGATTGTTTGCGCGCGCTCGTGCAGGCGTTCGACAAAAATTTTGACGGCATCCTCGACGCGGTGACCGGGCTGCAAGCAAACAATCCGACGCATCTGCTCCGCACGGTAGACCTGTACACGTCCAACAGCGAACTCTTTGCGCTGATGCAGAAACCCGAAATCTTTAAAGTGGTCGAACCGTATATTGACGAATTTAACGCGCACATTGAACAATCCACCACAGCACATCACGGACAGGTCGTGCGCCTTCACGCGCGTTTCAACGGGAGCGACGGCACGGGCAATCCGAAACAATTTCTGCAACGCGACCAGGACCATCTCAATCCCGAAGGTCACAAGCTCGTCGCCGATATGCTGCGCGAACTTGGGTACAAATGACGCAGCCGGAATCCAAGCTCTAATCTCTAGTCTCCAATCTCTATCATGTTCATTGACCTCTCTCACGAATTTTACGACGGGATGCCGGGGTTCAAGTACAAGAACGACGACGGCACCGTCACCGCGTTTGACGTTTCCATCAAGCCGTTTCTCACGCACGAACAGACGCGTCCGCGTTATCAGGGCAAAGCGGAATTTGAAATCACGGAATTTCATTTTCACGCGTCAATGGGCACGTACCTCGACGCGCCGTTTCATCGTTGGAAAGAAATGCGCGCGATTGGCGATTTGAAATTGGACGAGGTGATTTTGGAAGGCGTGGTGATTGACGCGCGCGATGCCGTCGGCAACGTTGCCTATAACATTCCCCATGCGGACGATATCGTAGGGAACGTTCGCCGCAACGTTCCCGATGCGGAGGATGTGGTCGGGAACGTTCGCCGCAACGTTCCATTACGCGCGGAGGAGGAACGCAGCCCCGATGCGGAACGCAGCGGCGTGCGTTCCCTACCTGATGTGCGCGGCAAAGCAGTGTTGTTTAATTTTGGTTGGGACAAATTTTGGGAAACGCCGCAGTATGAAAATTATCCGTTTCTCGCGCGCGAGGTGATTGAGGAATTGATTGCACGCGGCGCGAAACTGGTGGGCGTGGATACGCTGAACATTGACAACACACGCGACCCCGAACGTCCTGCGCACTCGCGTTTATTGCAGAACGATATTTTGATTGTGGAAAATCTGTGCAATTTGGACGCGCTGCACGGCAAACAATTCCGCTTTTTCGCGGTGCCGCTTCGCGCGCGCGGCGCGGCGGCAATACCCGTGCGCGCGTTTGCCGAGACACGCGCAAGCTGACACAGTCCATCGAATAAAATTCGACGTCTGAACAAAGATTAAAAAAAACAAGGCGCATCAAACCATGTTCGCGTTTGGCATTGTTTTTTGAAACGCTTTATTTTGCCGTCGAATAAAATTCGACGTCTTTGTTTTTTGAAACGCCTTGTTTTGCCGTCGAATTTTATTCGATGGCAGCTCCCCCACATTTCTCTCCCCACGCTTTTTCCAAATCCTCCAAACGCTTTGCCTCTGGCTCCAATTCGCGCGCGCGGTCAATGGCGGCGCGCGCGTCTTGACAGCGTTCCAATTCAATCAACATTCCCGCGCGATTGCGGTGCCACATGGCGAATGTGGGCTGCAATGCAATCGCGCGTTCAAACGCCGCGAGCGCGTCCGTTTTATTTCCCGCGTTATCGTGCGCGTTGCCGAGCGAATTGTATGCGCCTGCCAAATTCGCTTTCAGCGCGTCCCAATTCACGCCGTCCAATTTTTGAAATTCTTCTGCCAATAACGCGTCACCCGCGTCCACCGTTTCTTGCCACAATGCCACGTCGTTTTCGCTCTGCGCGGCGGTCTGTTGTTTTTCCAGATACGCGTTGAGCAGCGACTCGAAACGCGCCGACACCGCGCTCAACTGCGCCGCGCGTTCCAAATCCGCAAACGCTTGTTCGATTCCTTTGTTGCGAATCTCTGTCAACAGCGCGCGTTTGAACGCCAGCATCTGTGTCGCCTCTTGATTCTCCTTGAACTGTTCTTGAATTTGGTCGAGCAGTGGCTCAAGCTCTTGCGTCGTTATCCAAGAATTTTCCTCTACGAGGCGGCGCATCTCGCGCGCGTCACGCGAATTCAAGAAAGCATAGAGCGGGTTGAGATTGATTTGTTGCGTTTGTGATTCGTCATGGCTCAACCATTCGGGCGGTTCGCCGACGCCGAGTTCATTCCACAACGCGTCGAAATCCTCACCACATGTTTTTTGAATACGACGAAGATTATTTGCGGCGCGTTCAGCATATTGTTGATGTTGCGCGTGTTGAAAACCACTGAACGCTTGCCAAGCTGCGCGCAAGGATTCTATCAAACGCTTCTTTCGGTCTTCACCGGGCAGAGAAGCAAGCTCTTCAAAACGATTCGCCAGATTGCCTTGCGTCATGGCATAATCGAGCGGTGCGGTGTCGGGGCGGCGATATTTTAATGCCTCGTCATACGCGGCGAGCGCGTCATACAAGCGTTGGCGGCGGTCTTCGGCGGGCAGCGTGGCGAGTGTTCCCAACAGTTCACCGCGATTGTTCTGCGTAGCCGCATAAGCGAGCGGTGCGGTGTCGGGGCGGCGATACTTGAGTGCTTCGTCATACGCGGCGAGGGCGTCATACAAGCGTTGTCTGCGGTCTTCGTTGGGCAGCGTGGCGAGGTCGCTCAAGATGGTGGCGCGATTGTTCTGCGTCATGGCATAAGCGAGCGGTGCGGTGTCGGGGCGGTAATGCTCTAACGCGGCGTCATAGGCGGCGAGGGCGTCATACAAGCGTTGTCTGCGGTCTTCGTTGGGCAGCGTGGCGAGTGCGCTCAAGATGGTGGCGCGATTGTTCTGCGTCATGGCATAATCGAGCGGTGCGGTGTCGGGGCGGCGATATTTTAATGCCTCGTCATACGCGGCGAGCGCGTCATATAAGCGTTGTCTGCGGTCTTCGTTGGGCAGCGTGGCGAGTTCGCTCAATCTGTTGGCGCGATTGTTCTGCGTCATGGCATAAGCGAGCGGTGCGGTGTCGGGGCGGCGATATTTTAATGCCTCGTCATACGCGGCGAGCGCGTCATACAAGCGTTGTCTGCGGTCTTCGTTGGGCAGCGTGGCGAGTTCGCTCAATCGGTTGGCGCGATTGTTCTGCGTAGCCGCATAGTCGAGCGGTGCGGTGTCGGGGCGGTAATGTTCCAACGCGGCGTCATACGCGGCGAGCGCGTCATACAAACGTTGGCGGCGATTTTGCCCCGGCAATGTGGCGACGTGTGAAAGCGCGTTGCCGAGCGAACCTTGGGCGCGTGCAATGTCGGCGCGCGTGCCGCGCGCGTTTGCCGCGTCCAACGCGCGCACGCACCATTCGTGATTGTCAAACGCGTTTCCAAATGCCGCTTGCAAATTCGCGCACTGCGAAATCAAATCTTGCGCGCGGTCGAGGTCTTGGACAATCGCCCACTCGAACGCGTGCTTGAGCTGTGAATACGCGCCGCGCAGTTCATAGTATCGCTGCGCGTCATCGGCGGCGCGCATCGCGTCCGCATACGTTTGCGCGTGGCGCGCCTGGACGCGTTCCCATTCGCCCGCGTGTTTCAAGAGCGCGAGCGCATAGCCGCGCAAGAGGGAGTGCTGCTGCCATTCCAAACCTTCGAGGTCTCCAAGACCTCGAAGGTTTGAGGATGCCGCGCGCGAAACGAGCGCGCGATTTAGAAAATCGGTCAATTGTTCTTGCGCGGTCTCGTCGTCGCAATTCCACACGCGCGCGGCGAAACGCGTTTCGAACGGCGCGTCGAGCGCGAACGCGCCGAGCGCGCGCCAACGCGTTTGCGCGGTTTCGTCCAACGCGGTGTAACTGAACCACAACGAACGTTCCACATTTTTTTCGCGTTCGTCGGCGGGCATGACGAGTTTATCAAATTCCGTGCCGTATTGAACGGAATGAATAATTTTTTCAGCCGTCGCGCGCCAGAGCGACGGCGCGGCTTGGCGCGCAATGAGCCCCAATGCCACGTCGAGCGCGAGCGCGTGAAATTCCAACGCTTTGAACAAATCCACGAGCCATTTTTTATCCGCCTCGTTCGCGGGTTCCCAATGCAAACGCAGCTTGACCAACGCATACGCGTCCGCTTCGCTCAATTTTTCCAATTCGTACACCGCGCCGCCGAGCCCGCGCATCACATCGCGCGAACGCGTGGTGATGAGCAAGCGCGCCTGCGTCGGCAGCGCGTCGCGCAAAGGATGTACCACGTCGAGCGACCACACGTTATCGAGAATGACGAGCAGGTTGGGATGTTGTTCCAACACTTGGCGCACGGCGTTCGAGGTAAAATTCAGTCCTTCGGTCTGTCCGCGAATCGCATACCGCGCCCACTCGTTCAACACCGCTTGCGCGTGTTCGCTCGTTTTGCGTCCGGGACCGATTTCCGTCCACAAA
>JAKOPZ010000213.1 GCA_029778615.1 Chloroflexota bacterium
GCGAGAAAATACGCGAGGGGGTACGCCAACGCCAGACAGCCGAGCGTGCCGAGAATCGCAAACACGATGGTCTGCGCGAAAACCTTAAGGTAAATGCACTCGCCGAGTTCGCCCCACGCGGCAAAATTGCAATCTAAAAAACGCGCGTAATTCGCCGTCGAAAAATCTTTCAGGATGACGCCGCCGGTCGGGTCGCTTTGCGCGAACGAAAAGATGAGCGGAAAGAGACTCGGTATCAGAAAAAAAACGAGATACCAAATTCCGGCGGGCACAAGCAGCAGCCAGCCATACGAACGACGTGGGCGATTCAATGTCGCGACAGTCATATTCAATTGGGCCAAGTCGCAGGGTACAGGACTATTGTTAAACCTGCGACTCGACCTGATGCTTGATTACGCGCTTTTGAGTTTCGTCCAAAGCTCTTCGCGAGCTTGGAGACAATCTCCCGGCAAAGTTTCTGCGGCTTCTAATTTCGCAATGACCTCATCGGGCGGATAAATCGCGGGATTCTCGGTCACTTCTTTGTCCATATATTTTTTCGCTTCATCTTCACCGCTCGAATAGTACGTATAGTCGCTTTCCTTTGCCTGATTTTCCGGGTCGAGAATAAAGTTTATCCACGCATACGCGGCGTTCGGATGCGGCGCATTTTTGAGAATGACCCAATCATCTTCCCACACTTCGCCGCCCTCTTTGGCAATCACGTACTGAATGCTTTCCGGTTTGCCCGCGTCTTTGCGTTTGGAATTGGCGTTGAATACGTCGCCGTTCCACGCGAGCGACATCCACACTTCGTCGGTCGAAAGCAAATCAAAGTACGACGAGTCGAACGCTTTGAGATTCGGCTTGAGCTCGAGCAGTTTTTTGAGCGCTTCATCCAATTGCTTTGGGTCGCACGAGTTGTACGGATAGCCCAAATACTTGAGCGTCAAACCGATGACTTCGGGTGACGAATCCATCACGGCAGTTTTGCCCGGATACTTGGCGGCGAGCTTCCAAAAATCGTCCAGTGACGTAACATCTTCTTTGATTTTTTCGCTGTTCCATGCGATGCCGGTGGTACCCCAATCTTTGGTGACACTCCATTTGTTATCGGGGTCGTGGGGACGTCCCGAAGCAAATTTCGGTCCCATGTACTTGAAATTCGGGATGCGGCTCAGGTCGAGCGGAAGGAGCAGACCTTTCTCCGCCATGATTTGAACCATGTACCCGGTCGGTGCGACAACGTCATAACCCGTGCCGCCCGCTTCCACCTTGGCGAGCAAGTCTTCATTGCTCTCGTAAAAGTCGAGCGTGACTTTGACATTGTTGGCTTTGCTGAATGCGTCCACGTTGTCGGGGTTCACATAGTCGGCCCAATTGTACAGGAACAATTCCTTTTCCAACGCGGCGCTGGCAGGAGTCGGCACCGGCGCGGTGGTCGGTGCGGGCGCCGATGTGGGTGCGGCGGGAGCGGCGGTGGGCGGCGCGCTCGTGGGGCTAACCGTTTGTCCGCCGCACGCGGCGAGAAATGCCGCCGCGCTGCTCGCGCCTGCAATGTAAATAAAGCCGCGTCGTGTGACGCGATGTCCGTTGAACCGATAGTTCTTCATTCTCTCCTCCTCAAGAGATTGAATAGGTAAAGCGTGTGGCAAACCAATTGGCGCAAGTTATTCGACAAGCACGCGCGAAGTGGCGGGTTCCCAATGCACATAAACTGCTTCGCCGCGTTTCAGGTCACTCTTGCTCGCGTCGGTGCCGACACTCGCCTCACGTATGGTGAGCAATGCGTTTTCGTTCACGCGCACCTGATACGCGGTGCTCGAGCCGCTATAGACCACTTCTTCGATGCGCGCGGCAAATGTGTTGGGTCTGTCGCCAATCGCTATTTGAGAGAGCAGCATCCGCTCCGGACGGATGGCGACCAACACTTCGCGCCCGACGCCCAAGTCCGCACGCGCGGGCGCGACAATTTTCATCCCATCGCCTTCCACCTGAATATATTCGCTGTCGGCGGATGCGATGCGCCCTTTGATGAAATTCGATTCGCCAATAAAGTCCGCGACAAATTTTGTGGCGGGGCGTTCGTAAATCATCATCGGCTTGTCGAGCTGCAAGACGCGTCCCGCGTTCATCACCGCGATATAGTCGCTCATCGTCAACGCTTCTTCTTGGTCATGCGTGACATAGATAAACGTAATGCCCACCTGCGTTTGCAGAGTTTTCAATTCCAACTGCATCTGCTTGCGTAATTTCAAATCCAGCGCGCCCAGAGGTTCATCCAACAAAAGCACTTGGGGGCGATTCACCAACGCGCGCGCCAACGCGACGCGCTGCTGCTGTCCGCCCGACATTTGTTTGGGGAATGATTTTTCGCGTCCCGTTAAACGCACCATTTGCAGCGCTTCATGCACGCGCGTTTTGATTTCGGCGTCCGGCGTTTTCTTTTGGCGCAAACCGTACGCGACATTGTCAAAAACGTTCATGTGCGGGAACAGCGCGTAATGTTGAAACACCGTATTGACGTTGCGTTTGTACGGCGGCAGTCCTTCGACGTTTTCTCCGCCGATGCGGATTTCGCCTTGCGTCGGTTGTTCAAAGCCCGCAATCATGCGCAGGGTCGTGGTTTTGCCGCAACCCGACGGACCGAGAAACGAATAGAATTTGCCGCGCTCGACGCGCATGGTGAGATTGTCAACGGCTTTGGTTTCACCAAATTGTTTGGTGACGTTCAGGATTTCAATATCGTAGGGCGAATCGGGCATCGCGGCTCCTCGACGTAACGACACGCGTATTTGCTATGCTTGCGCCGGCACGGGCATCGCTTCAGCGTTTGCCAAATCAGTGGTCATGGCGCTCGTGCTGCTGCCAATCGTGGAAATCGCAGAACGCGCAATCGTCTTGCGCTCTGCAAGCGGACCCTGTACCACAATTTTGTTGAGCGTGAAACCAATCAAATCGCCAGCGTCGTTGAAAATAAAATCTTCGACCGCCGCGATTTTGGTGCCGCCTTCGGTCATGATTTCGCGCCCGCGCACATCCGAATACAAAATCAAACGGTCGGCGTCGGGCAGCGTTTCGGCAGGAATCGCCGTGCTGTCTTTGACCAGCCACGCGTCAATGCCCATCACCTGCACATTACTGCGCGACATGGCAAAGTGTTTTTTGTTAATGAGTCCTTCTGCTCCCAGATAGAGCGCAACGATTTTGGTGAGTTGGTCGTCGAGATAGAGGTCTTTGATTTCGCCGACCTTTTTGCCGTTGGTCAGCGCGATGAGTTGCTTGTTGAGAAATTGTTTGCCGGTTGCCATGTGGTTCTCCGTCGTGAGGGAATGGGGTCATTATAAAACGAAAAACGTATTGTGCGCGCAAAACTTTTTCGCGCTCCAAAACGCGAATGTCGGACCTCTAATTCCCGTACAAAATTTCCATTGCCGCATTTCGACCATTCATCGCAATCACGCTGCCGCCGGGATGTGTCGCCGCGCCGCAGAGAAAAAATCCCTGCATCGGCGTCCGCGCGGTGAGCCGATTGCTCCACATGTACTGTGGCAAGAGCTCGCCTTGAAAAATATGTCCGCCCGTGAGCCCGACGCGTTCTTGAATATCCGGCGGACCCAACACATCTATCGCCTCCACCGCGTCAGGGAAATTCGTGACATGCCGCCCAATCGAATCTATTACAATTTTTCCAACCCGTTCGCGCTGCGAGTTCCAATCGCCTTGCGCGAATTCGTTGGGCACGTATTGCGCGAACACGCTCATTGCGTGTTTCCCTTGCGGCGCGATGCTCGGGTCATAGGCGGTCTGAATGTAAATTTCCGTCCACACGCGCGGCGGCATCTCGCCGCGTTTCGCAATATCGCAATACGTTTTCCATTCATCGAGCGAAAGTGTGGTATTGAGCATTGCCAGAAAATGGTCGCCGGTCGTGCCGGGGCGCGCGCGGAAATTGGGTAATTCATTCAGTGCCGCGTTCACTTTGACCGTACAGCCCGTGATGGGCACGCTTTCCACTTGGCGTTTCCACGACGCCTCGGCAGCATCGCCAAGCAAATGGAGCGCGACGCGCGGGTCGGCATTCGAAACAATGATGGGCGCGTAAATTTTTTCGCCGCTTACGAGTTCCACACCTTCGTTCGGCAAAATGCGCGCGACGGGTACGCCCGCCGCAACCGTCGCGCCGTGTTCGCGCGCAATGTCGCAGAGAATGAACGAGATATTGCCCATGCCGCCTTTTACATAGCCCCACACCGAAAGCATGTTGTGGTCCATGCGTCCCGAGGAATGATGAAACCAAATGGACGCGGTGCCTTTTTCGTACGGACTCGCGTTCGTACCGATAATGCCCTGTCCGAGGTACGCGGAAATCAAACGCTCGTCGGTGAGATAACGCGCGGTCATTTCGTACATGCTCCAATCAAAGAGCAGGTGAATGGCTTCGTCATCCCCTTTGAGCCGCTCTTCCATCTGCGCGCGTGTCGGCGCGCGCCCAATCCACATATCGCGTTCGTCGTTGGGGCGAATCGCCTCACACGCGCGCCGCACGACATCCGACATGGCGCGCCAACCTTCCAAATCGCGCGGCGCGAATTTTTTCACTTCTGTCGCGCACTTGTCCGCTTCTTCCCACAACTGCACGCTCGTATCGTCATCAAACACGACAAATTGTCCGCCGAGCGCGGGGGTCCATTCGAAACCGTGTTTGTAAAAATCCAGTTCGCGCATCACGAGCGGATGCAAGAGTCCGACGACGTACGCGCACGGCGAGAGTTTATATCCTTCCCACGGCTCTTCGAGCGTGCACGCGCCGCCGACGCGCTCGCGCGCTTCGAGCACCAAAACTTTTTTGCCCGCGCGCGCCAGATACGCTGCGCACGTCAAACCATTGTGCCCCGCGCCCACAACAAGCACATCCCATTTTTGCGCGGCGAGTTCTTGAATGGTGGCGGGCATTCCGATTTTGCCCATGACCGATGCGGCGGGAATCATAGTTTGCCTTTTCCTTTTTCAGGGTTCAATTTCGTACAACGTCAAACGCCCATAGCCAAACTGGCCGTCGTCGAACGTTTGCAACGGTTTCAATTTTTCAAGAAATGAAAAATCATCGTATCCGCCGCGCTGACGCATGTACGAATTTTGAATCAAGTTTTCATAGTCCAGCAAATAACGAATTTGCTTTTGCTGTAAATACGCGGGCAGTGTCCCCGCGACCGCGTGCGCGTAAATATCATTATTGACCAATCCGTCGAGATTGACCAGCGTGCCGCCTTGGTAATAACCGAGAATGCCGCCGTTCCACGCGCCCACGCGCGAGAACTCGGGATGTGCTGCCAGAAACATTCCGGCATTTCGCAATGCAACTTGGTACGCCCACGGCGCGTTGGCAGAGTTGACGCGGAGGGCACTCAACAAATTGTATGCCACAATTCCTAGAATGACGACGGCGGCGGCAGCGCGCACGAAAGGATGACGGATGCGCGCTGCGAAAAATTTTCCCAAGACAAACAGCAGCACAAAGGTTGGCGCAAGCATGACGCCGGTATACCAAGGTTGGACCGCTGCATTGTTGGCGTAAAAGAGCAGGTAACCAAACAAAGCGCACGCGCTGGCGATGCCAAAAACAAGCGCGCGGCGCGCGGCGTAATCGTTCTGTGCGTGTTTGATTTCCACGCGGAGAAAAATACTCAACAGGTACAGCGCGGTCGCTCCACCAAAAAAACTCAAGACCAGCTGAAGCGGCAGCGCTGAAATTTCAAACCCAAAGAGACGCGGGGGTAACGAGAGCGACGCAAAATACTGAAGGGGATAAAGTTGCGCCCAATGCACTTTCATCAACGCGCTCGATTGCACCAACTCGCCGGTAAAAAAATAATTGTGTAAAAAGACGAGCAGCACACCCACTGCCGCGCCGCCCAACCCAACGAGCGTTTGCGCCAGTCCTGCGCGCCGTCGCGTCAACATAAACTCGATACCCGCGCCAAGCACCAAGCCCAAAGCAACGAGTCCAAAATCCGAACGGATGAGACTTGCCAAAATACCCAAACCCAAAACGACCAGCAAAATTTTCGCGCGCAGTTCACCGTACGAACGATAGAGCACGAAACAGTACGCGCTCGCGACGAGAACTGTCAATGCCCATTCGGTGATGGAAACCGAATTGAGTGCGACATTGCGCGTGCTTGTCAGCCATGCCAGAACGCTCAAAAAAACGGCGTTCTGCATGTGGACGCCGAACGCCCATACCAAGACAAACGCGGTGAGGGTGACGAGGGTAGAGACACACAAAGCCCAACTGACAAACGTCTCGGTGGAAGGTCTGCCGATGGCATAGAGGGCTGCCAATTCGTACGCATTGACCAAGTGAAAACCGGAGGTGACGCTGAGCCCGGAATCAAACGTCCACATTCCAAAGCGGACAAAGTTTTTGGCGAGCTGCAAGTAATAAAACGCGTCGTCGGGGATGTATTGAATCCGCAGCGCGGGCGCCGCAAAAAGAATCTGTACGTCGAACCACACAAGGCGCGCCAAGACCAATAAACAAACTCCTGCCCAGACGCGCCACGAATAGAGCGCGCTCATGCTTGATGCAATTGGCTGACGCTTTCGCCAAACACCAACGTATGATAATCCACATCGCTCTTGGTCGTCGCAGGCGACATCAATGCCATGTTGTGAAACGGCGTCAGCAAGATTCCGCGATTCAACGCGTAGAGGTGCATGTATTGTTCCAGCAAGTCATCGTGCGCGGCAGCGGCTTGCCCACCGTTGCGCGGCGGATTTGGGATGAAACGATATTCCGCGCGCGCGCCGAGTTGCGTCACATGCCACGGCAAATCAAACGCCTCAATCACATTCGCCACACCGCGCGTCCAGCGTTCCGCGAGCGGAATCATGTGCGCGAATGCGTCGGCGGTCAAAACATTCTCCAACGTCGCGCGCATTGCCGCAATCGAAAGCGCGTTGCCCGCGAGCGTGCCGCCGATTCCGCCGACATCCACATAATCCGCATCCTTGCGCGCAAACATTTTTTCTGCAACGTCGCGCGTCACGCCAAACGCGCCCGCCGCCATTCCGCCCGCAATCGCTTTGCCAATCGTCAAAATATCGGGCTGCAAACCCTTTGCGCGCGTGTAACCGCCTTCGCCCGCACAAAACGTATGCGTCTCGTCAATCACCAAAAGCGTTTCCGTTTTGCGCGTGAACTCGCGTAACGCCGCGTGATAATTTTCATCGGGCAAAACAATTCCGATATTCGTCATCGCAGGTTCGAGCAAAACGCACGCGACATCGCGCGGTTCCAACGCGCGTTCCAAAGCCGTAAGGTCGTTGAATTCAACGACCTTACTAGTGACCGTTGGGTCAACGGGAGCGCCAACATTTCCTTCGCGCGCGCGTGCGACGCCATCGTGCAGTGCAATCAACGTTTCATCCACGCTGCCGTGATAACAATAATTCATCACGAGGATTTTTGGACGCTGCGTAATTTCGCGCGCAATGCGAATGACGAAACGATTCGCGTCCGTCGCCGTCAACGTGAATTGCCACAAGTCCAAACCAAAGCGCCGCGTCAATTCATTCCCCACCCAAATCGCGTCTTCTGTTGGCAGCATTGTTGTAATGCCGTTCGCGCCTTGTCGCGCCAACGCGTCCGCCGTCGCGCGTGGCGAATGTCCTGCCATCGCGCCTGTGTCGCCCAAACAAAAATCAATGTACGAAATATCGTCCACATCAATCACGCGCGCACCATTCGCATCGCGCATGAACACGGGAAAACCGCCCGCCCATTTCATCATCCACGTCATCGGCACGCCGCCGAGTAATGAATTTTGCGCGCGCGTATAGAGTTCGTACGAACGCGGATGCTTTTCTTGGAAAAGTTCGCGTTCGTGTTCGAGGAGGTGCGAGAGCGCGTGGCGGTCAATCATAAAGATAGTAGGAACGATTTCAATCGTTCCAGACGACGAATAAATTCGTCACTACGATTCGCGCAACAGCGCGCGGAACCCTGCTTGCTGAAAATGTTCGTCCGCTGTAAGCGCGTCCGTCATGCCGCGTTCTTGCATGACGACAAACGAAACGCAATCCGTGAGACCCCATTCTTTGTCGGGGCGTTGGCGATATAAATCAATCGCTCGATTGAGAAGGTCTCTCGACACAGGTACGATTTCTGTACTTGAATCGCGCGCGAACGAATTCAAAAGCACAATTGCTCGGTTGCGAAAGCGCGACCTTCCAAGCGCATGGCCAATTTCAACAACAACTCCTGCCGTTGTAATCAATTTGATTTTCTGTTCTTCAAGGGAGGCAGCAAGCTCGCGCGCTTTTGAATGATGGGTGTCGCTGTCAATGGTCAATGCCAACGCGTAGGATGTGTCAAGAAACACGTTATTCATAGCCATTCGTCAGCTCTCCATACAAATAATCTTCATAGCGCTCGGACCAATCCGTCGGTCCCTGAAGGTGAAGTGAAAGAGCTGTATGCAAAAACGCATAAGGTTCTTGAGGTTCGGGTTCAATGTTCGAAATGGTTAAGAAAACATCCGTATTCGGTTCCAAATCAATCGGCTCTTTCAGTCGCAAGACCTCTCCATCATAGTATGCTTTGACTTGAGCAATCATCTTGCCTCCATTCTCATTCTACACGCGGCGGTCCCTGCCTTATCCGCTTCAACACGAGTTCCTGTCCATCCGCCTCGCCCATTGTATCCCACATAGATTCGATGTGCCACGTCGCTCCGGCGTCTGCCCACGGTTTCAAAATTTCTCGCGCTTTTTCAGAATTGTCGCCGGGCGTTTGCGTTTCAACAATCACGTCGAGCGGTGTTTCAATTTCACGACGCGCGAGAATCCACTCCACCGCCGCTCGCAGTTGTTCGGGCGTAAAGCTGTTTCCGATTTCCGGCGTATTCTCGCCTGCCTCCGGTACGAAGGTTGGCAAAAAGCCATCGTATTTCAACACGCGGCGTAACGATTTTTCGCGGTTGACCGCGCCGACGACCCAAATCGGGATGCGCGGTTTTTGTACGGGCGGCGGCGGCTGGGAAAAAATTGGGATGCGCGCGCGAAAATGTTTTCCGATGTACTCGAACGGTTCACCTTGCCACAAGCGCGTGAGAATTTCTAAACTTTCGTCCATGCGTTCTGCGCGAATTTTTCGTTCGGTGATTTCGCCAAATTCTTCCCAGCCCGAATTTTCGTGCGGCGCGCCGAGTCCGACGGAAAGAATTAGGCGCCCGTTCGACAAACGGTCCACGCTCGATGTTTCACTCGCGAGTTTGTGCGGACGACGCCGCGTTGGCGGTGTGAGTAAGGTGCCGATGCGAATTTTTTCGGTCGTCATCGCGCACGCGGCGAGCATCACCCACGCGTCTTCAGCATACACACCTTCCCACACAAAGAAGCCATCCCAACCCGCGCGCTCTGCCTCACGCGCAAATTCGGAGGCGGTGCGCGCGTCGCCAGAAGGTAATACGAATCCGTGTTTCATATTTATATTGGACGCGGATTTTCGCGGATGAACGCGGATTCAAAAACGAGATTGTCTTTTTCCGCGTTAACCTGCGTTCATCCGCGTCCGATTCAATTCGTCGCTGCGCGGTCTTTTTCTACAAGAATTCGTCGCAGAATTTTTCCCGACGCGGATTTGGGAATCACGTCCACGAATTCGACAGAACGAATTTTCTTGAATGGTGCGACGCGTTCGGCGACGAACGCCATAATTTCTTCTTCGGACACATCGCCTTTTTTCACGACAAACGCTTTTGGCACTTCGCCCGTTTCTTCGTCGGGATGCGGAATTACCGCGCAGTCCGCCACCATCGGGTGGGTGACGAGAACAGCTTCCAGTTCCGCAGGCGCGACTTGGAACGCGTTGTACTTGATGAGTTCTTTGACGCGGTCAACGACATACAAATAGCCCTCTTCATCCACGAAACCGACATCGCCCGAATGAAGCCAGCCCTGTTCGTCAATCGTCGCGGCGGTCGCTTCGGGATTGTTCCAATAGCCGACCATCCGATTTGGACCGCGCATACAAATTTCGCCGGGCACGCCGGGCGGCGCGTCTTGTCCTGTGTCCACTTGAACGATTTTCGATTCCATATTCGAAATCGTGAATCCAACCGAGCCGTGTCGCACTTTGCTCGCGTCGCCGGGATTGATGTGACTCGCCGCGCTCACTTCGGTCATGCCATATCCCTGCAGCACGAGACAATTCAATCGTTTGCTGCACGCGATTTCCAAATCCGCGCCGAGCGGCGCCGCGCCCGATGTGATGGTTCGCAGTTTCGACAAGTTGAATTTGTCCACGATGGGATGTTTGGTGAGACCGAGAACGATGGGGGGAACGAGGGGCGCAATCGTCACGCCATATTTTTCCATCACTTGCAAAAACATTTCCATATCGAAGCGCGGCACGGAAACGACTTGGTTGCCTTTTGACAACGACAACAGCAGAATCAACACCATGCCGTAGATGTGATAGAACGGCAAAACGCCCATCACTACATCGCCTTCGAGAAAAACGCCCGTCGCGCTCACTTGCTGCATTTGCGCGATGAGATTCGCGTGCGTGAGCATCACACCTTTCGGACGCCCACTCGTGCCGCTTGAATACGGGAGTACGACCAAATCATTTTTCGGGTCAATGGAAACTTGCGGCAGTTGTCCATCGCTTTGCATGAGCGACATAAATGGCGTTGCGCCTTCCGCTTCTCCGAGTACGAATATTTCCTTGACACTCGTGCCTTGGACAGCTGGCAGCGCGCGCTCCATGAATTGAGGAATCGTGACGAGATATTTTGCGCCTGTATCATTCAATTGATAACGCGCTTCGTCGGGAGTGTACAAAGAATTTAAGGTTGTGTTGATGCCGCCGAGCATCGAGACCGCGAGAAATGGAATCGCGTATTCGGGAATGTTCGGCATCCAAATCGCAAACACATCACCTTTGCCGAATCCTTTTTTCGCCAGCGACGACGCGACGAGACGTGAACCGCCCGCGACTTGTTTGTACGATAAGGTTCGCCCACTCGGTCCGTCAATCAACGCGGGCGCGTCGCCGAGTTCCATCGCGCGCTGCAACACATATTGCGCGAGCGTGACATCGGGAATTGTGATTTCGGGAAACGGGGATTTGTAGATCATCATTGACCTCCTTTGTTCGTGCGATAGTGCAATCGTGCGATAGTGTGTTGGTTCACGCACACCATTCGCCATGTGCCAGTCGCTATTTGCCATCCGCTATTGGCTTTCTGCCACGCGATGAAAAGTGCCTTGACCTTCGGTGTTGAGATTTTCAATCACCACACTCGTCGCCTTGCCATCCGCGCCGATGGTGAACGTGACGCCTGCCGCACCCGCCGCGTTTTCGCCGAACGTTTCATACGTGAATATATCACGGTCATAATGCGTGAGTGGGAACGACATTTTTTTCGGACCTATGACGAGCGCGAGTTTTCCGTCTTGCTCGACAATTTGTATATCACCGACGAGTTTGTTATCGCCGTACGTACCGATGTACGCGTCGTTCTTTAACGCGGGCGTACCGGGCGACGGCGGTTTGCTGTAATCTGCGTATTTTTCGAGACCGATAACGGTCGGGTCCTTGAATGCTTGCAGGTACAGCGCCATCCAGTCGAGCGTGATTTTGCCGTACAACGCGTTGTCCATGAAATTCTGCGCAAGTCCTTCGGCAATGCCTTTTGGTTCGGCGTTGGTTAAAATGATAATGCCCAATTGTTCCGACGGCACAAGAATTACGCGCGTCGCCGCGCCTAACGCGAACGCGCCGGAATGCGTGAGACGCGCGCGCCCTTCCGCGTCGTAATTCACATCCCAGCCCAAGCCGTAAAACGTCGGCATTCCTGTACTGCGGCTCACGCCCGTAATCATTTGCGGAAATTGCGTTTGTGCCAAGGGCGCTTCGGGAACGATTTGTTTGCCTTGGAATTTTCCGCCGCTCATTTGCATTTGCATCCATTTGGTCATGTCGTTCACGGACGAACTCACGCCGCCTGCCGGGGATTGCGCGTCTGGTTGGCGTTGGTCCTTGTGAACCCATTTTCCGTCAACGAGGACGTGATTGAGAGCTTTGTTTGTGCGCGCCATGAAATCGGCAAAACGCGAACTCGTCGAATTCATGCCGAGCGGTTTGTATAATTTTTGTTCGCTCGCATCTGCCCAGTCCAAATCGTACGCCATCGCGGCGGCAACCGCGCCCTCGGTCATTCCGAAATTGGTGTATTCGTAATGCGAGCGAAAACTGCTATACGGTTTTTGGTAACGCAGCGCGTGCAGCACCTGCGCGCGGTCAAAGCCCAAATCTTCCAACTTGTCGCCCGCATGCGGCGGCAAACCGCTGCGATGCGTGTACATGTCGCGAATGGTAATTTCGCGCGTGACGTAGGGGTCGTACATTTCAAATGCGGGGTCGAGGTCAGAGAGTTTCGTGTCCCACGTAATTTTTCCATCGCCAATCAATGCGGCGATGACCGACGCGCCAATCGGTTTGGAAACGGACGCGAGTTGAAACACGGTGTCCGCGTCCACCTTTTCGGACTTGCCCACCTCGCGCACGCCGAATCCTTGCGCGTACACCACTTTGTCTTGAAACACGACAGCGATTGCCATACCGGGCAGCGCACCCGTATCAATTTGTTCCTGCGCTTGCTTTTCCAGTTCCGCGATGGCTTTGTCGAGATTCGCTTGCGTCACCGTCACGCCTCCTTGTGCGCGCGTCGAGACTGGCGCGAACAGGAATGCGCTGACGAGCAGAACAAAAATCCCCCCCAAAATTTTTTTCATTTTATTCCTTTTCCTTGACGCGTGTGAACACGCCAAACTCTTCGTGTGTGAAACTTGCTGCCTTGCCGTCTTGCCCAATCGAAAACGTTGTAATCGCGGGACCTTGCGTCGCGCCGGGGAATTGCATCACGAACGCGCCCGCGTCCCAATGTTTTAACGTTGCCGCGTATTTTGCCGGACCGCACTGCACTTGCAAATCTTGTTCGTTGAGCAGGATGGAGCAGGTGCCATAGTAATCATTTTCGTATGTTCCGACGAGCGACTGGAGCGTTCCTGCGAACGGCTGCGGATTCGTCGGCGCAGGCGGTGGCTCGACGAGTTTTTTGATTTCACTGTCGAGCGCGAGAATTTCTTTTTGGTCTTGCTTTGTGTCAATGCCAAACAGTTGATTCAAGTAAAACGCACGAATCGCTTCGGGCAGCGCGGTGAGATTCATATTCGAGAGCGTGACCACACCCGCATTCATCTCTGGCACGAGCGTAATGAGCGTTCGCACGCCTGCGAGCGCGCCGCCTTTTTCGATGACATGATGTCCCGCGTAATCGTAACTGCCGACGCCGAGACCGTAATAGAATCCCGTCTCTTCGCTGATGGGCGGCAGTTCCGCAAAACCCACTTCGCTCACCATGCTGCGTTTGAAAATTTCCGCGACGGTTTCCGGTTTCAAAACGGGTTTGCCATTGTACGTTCCCTTGTCCAAAAGCATCTGCATATATTTCGCCATGTCCGCCGCAGTCGAAGTCATCGAGCTCGCCGCGCCTGTTGTGTTCAGAACCGTGTGCTCGACGACCTGAACTTTTCCGTCTACCAACGCGTGCGCGGCAGAATAATCCGCGACGGTTTCATTGTTCGCGGGCGTGACGGTACTCGTGTGCGTCATCTCCAGCGGCGTCAAGATATTCTTTTCGATAACTTGATTCCACGTCATGCCCGCGACGCGTCCTTCCACCTCGCCCGCAAGATATAATCCCATGTTTGAATACTGCGCGACCTCGCGCAAACTGTAGCGCGGTTTAAAAAAGCGCAGTCGCCGCACAATGTCCGCGCGGTCATAGCCAAAACTGTCAATCATGTCGCCCTGAAATTCGGGCCACCCGGTACGCATCGCAAGCAAATCGCGCGTGGTGAGCCAACGCGTCATGTACGGGTCATAACCGACAAACTCGGGCAGGTAATTGAAAATCGGCGTGTCCAAATTCAGTTTGCCCGCGTCCACCAACGTTCCCGCGGCGACGCCCGTAAATGTTTTCGTGACGGACGCGAGTTGAAAAATTGTGTTCTCGTCCACCTTGTCGGACTTGGTCACATCGCGCACGCCATATCCTTTGAGCAAAATCACTTTGCCATCTTTTACCACCGCCACCGCCGCGCCCGGCACTTTATACTCCGCGAGCGCTTTTGTAATAAAGGCGTCTAAATCGGCAACCTCATCGCGCGCCGGCGCGGCAGAAATCGAGTTTGTTGCCAAAAGCATCAACGCAGCAAGAATGCTAGCGCAGGCGACCCAACGTACGGCTTTCATGTTCATCTCCCAAATGTCGAATCGCCACGTTTTTGCTTTCCAGAAATCGAGCAATCGCGCCGAATTCGTGAATGACTGCTTGTTTCAATTGCGCTTTCGGTTTCTCAAACCAATCAATGTTTATATCCAGCGTATCTTTTGTTCCGCGTACATCCCATGCAGCAATTGCCAACCCGTTCAACAACACCGCGCCGTAGCCATCGCCTGCTTTGTCATAAATGCGCGTTTGCATTTCGCGCGATACAAATCGTTCGCGTCCATCGGGCGCGTAACCCATCGTGTACGCGTCCCATTTCGGCAAAATTGCAATCACATCCTTTTCAAACGCTTTTGTTTTTTCAAACGCGCGCAAATTTTCTTTCAACAACATATAACCATCGCCCACATCCACCGTTTCAATTTGCGAAAAAATTTTCGTCGCAACCGTTTTCGTATTGGATGTCCACCACAGGAAATCTTGTACGCGCGCCGGTCCAAACGCGCGCAGATATTCGCGCGCGAGCCACACTAATGATTTTTCCTTGTCCTCTTGCGGCAATTCTTCGCCCAACCAAATTTTGGTCGGCACGTACCGCAAATCGTTCGAGCGCAATCCGTCCGCGCCGACGCGTAGCACAAGGCGCTCATCACTCATCGCGCGCAGCAGCGTTCCCAACCCCGATTCTTTTTCCCCCGTCGCCTCGCGTAACGCGCGCACGCTCATCGGTTCGCGCACATGTTTCAAAACATGGAGTTTGAATTTGGCGTACTCGTCCGCGTTCACGCGCGCCACCTGCAAACGCCGCGCCAACATTTTCGGGTCTTCGCCAATCGTCGCCGCAACAATTTTCGGCGCGGTCGCGCGCGGCAGGAGATGAATCGAACCGCGCATCGCGCCTAGCCGAATTGCTTTTCGATTTTCTTCCAGCGCGCGAAATTTTTTCGCATCAAAAATATTTGTACGCGCGAAAAGAGAAAGCGGCGCGGACGGATGCGCGCTGTACACGCCAATCACATCGCGCAATGCTTGTTCGGCACTGCGCGCGGTTTTGGCGAGATGTTGTTGGTGATGCGAGTAAACGCGGAGGTGTTCAGTAAAGTTCATTCCGTTCTCTTGAATTTCAATCCGCGCGCGTTCATCGCCTCTCGGATCGCGCCCATCGCCTTCGGTCCCATTCCGTGTAATTTCATCAATTCCGCTTCGGTGGTTTTGGTGAGTTGTGTGAGACGTGTATAGCCCGCGTTCGCGAGCGCGCGGCGCGCGGGCGCGCCGGGAACAAAATCAAATTCGTTTGCAGGTTGTTTTTTTGATGGCATGTTTATTTTTTCTTTTTTGCTTTTTTGGCATCCAACTTGGCTTGCGCGCTGGCATCCTTTGCCGCTTGAGCAATGATTTTTTTCAGCACGGGCAAATTCACGTCGTTCAAGCGCTTGATGTACAAGCATCCTTTGCCAAGCGTGTATTTTCCGAGTTCTTGAAGCGCGGGTTGTTCTGACCAACTGCCACCCATCGCGTACAGTGTGAGGTTCGCTTTGCGCGGCGAAAAACCGATTTGGAACCAATCGCCTTCGCGTCCGGTCGCAGGTGAAACGTAATGGTAATCGCCAAAACCGACGATGCTGCTGCCCCACATTTTCGGTCCCGCTCGCGTCGCCTTTTGCATCATGTCGAGAATAATGTACGAGTCTGCGCGTTTTTTTTCGTCGGCGATGCTGTCGAGAAATTTTGTGACGCTCGCGTCGGTCTTTTTGGTTTTGAGTTCTGCGGTTGCCATCACTCACCTCACTGTACTTTTTACCGCGTTCTTGAACACGCCTAACGCGTCATTCACTTGCGACTCGTTCACAATCAACGGCGGAATCCAGCGAATCACATTGTCGTACGGTCCGCAGGTGAGCAGCATCAAGTTGCCATCGTCCAAACATTTTTGCCGCACCGCGTTCGCGATTTTTTTCGATTCATGCCAATCGCCTGATGGATGTGTGAATTCTGTCGCCGCCATCAAGCCAAGTCCGCGCACATCGCCGATGATGGGAAATTCTTCTTGGATGTCTTTCAAGCCGCCGAGCAGAACAGGTCCCATTTTCGCCGCGTTCTCTATCATTCCTTCTTCTTTCATCGCGCGAATGGTTGCCGCGCTCGCCGCGCACGCGACCGCGTTGCCGCCGTACGTGCCGCCGTGTGAACCCGGCGCCCATTTTGCCATGATGTCTTTGCGCGCGGCGATGCCGCTCAATGGAAATCCTGACGCGAGTCCTTTTGCCATCACCATAATATCGGGCGTGATATTCCAGTGTTGATGTCCGAACCATTTCCCTGTGCGCCCGAATCCGCTTTGCACTTCGTCCGCAATCAATAGGATGCCGTGTTTGTTTGCAATGTTTTGCAGTCCTTGTAAAAATCCGTCGGGTGGCACGAGATAGCCGCCTTCGCCCATCACAGGTTCGATTAAAATTCCCGCGACCTCACTCGGCGACGTTTGTGTTTCGAGCATGTATTCCAATTCGTTCAAACAAAATTGCGACGCGTGTTCGGGAGACATTCCCATGCGATATGCGTAAGGATAAGGCGCGATGTGAATGCCCGATGCGAGCGGGGCGTAACGCGAACGATATCCCGCTTTCGACGAAGTTAATGCCATCGCCGCGTTGGTGCGTCCGTGAAAGCCGCCGACAAACGAAATGATATTTGGACGACCTGTCGCCGCGCGCGCAAGTTTCACACTCGCTTCAATCGCCTCCGCCCCGGAATTGGAAAAGAAAAATGTGTCGAGCGATTCAGGAACAACCGTTAGCAATTGTTCCACGAGGTCGAGCATCGGTCTGTGATAAACGATGTTCGCCTGCCCATGAATCAATTTGCCGACTTGTTCCTGCGCGGCGGCAACCACTTTTGGATGGCAGTGCCCCGTATTTGTGACGCCGATGCCGCACGTAAAGTCGAGATAGCGCGTGCCGTCTTCGGCGTAAATGTACGCGCCTTCGGCATGGTCAACGAGAATGTTAGAATAGCGCGCCCAGACGGGCGAAAGGTGTTCAGCGGCGGATGATAACATTTTTTGTGTGACGGGTGACGGGTGACGCGGAACGTCAAACGTCAAGCGTAAAGAGATGGGTTGAGACGTGAATGCGCGCAATTGGAATGGGAATTTCTGCGCATAGTGCGAAGAGAATGGCGAGATGATAGCACAACAAAATGGAAAATAAAAGGGGAAAATTTACAACCTTTTTGACGGGGCGAATTTTGTTCGCGCGCGGTTTTCGCGTTGCTCACGTAAATTGTTTGTGCTAAGATACCGTTACGCATGAAGAACCTTGACCCCCTTCTCGCGCGTGCGGCGCAAGAGAATCCCCACGAATCGTTTCAAGTCATTGTCCGCGTTGAGGGCGACCTTGATACGCGGCAAGGACAATTGGAACAGTGCGGTTTTTGCATCACGCGGCGTTCGCGTTTGATACATGGCTTTGGCGCGAGCGCGCAAGGCGAAGCGGTATTGCGCGCGACAAACGAGGACTGGGTGATTTCGATTGAACGCGATATTGAAATGCGCGCACAAAAGGACCAAGAGACGCACTGAAATTCTAAATCTTTGTAAGGAGAAACGGATTGGCTGTCACCACTTTACCTTTGCGCAATGAAATTCCGGACCAGTACAAATGGGATGACCGGAGCGTTTTTGCCAATCAAGACGCGTGGCAAACGGAATTTGACCGCGTGCTTGCCGACCTCGCACAGCTGGACTCCTTGCGCGGCAAGCTGGCAACGGGTCCCGATTCGGTGGCGAACGCGCTGGAACTCGCGCAGGCGCTTCAAAAACGCGTATGGATTGTGTTTGTCTATGCGAGCATGAGTCAAGCGGTTGACACGCAGGACCAAACGGCGGCGGCAATGTTTAGCCGCGCGTTGGGCTTGGCGGGGCAAGCGAGCGCGGCGTTCGCGTTTATTGACCCCGAACTCATCGCCATCGGGCACGCTACGCTGAACGAATGGATGGCGCAAACACCGCGTTTGCAAATTTACGCGCACTATTTTGACAATCTTTTTCGCAAACAACGGCATGTGCGTTCCGGCGAAGTGGAAGAAATCTTGGGCTTGCTCGCCGACCCGTTCGCGGGCGCACGCACGGCGAACGATGTGCTCACCAGCGCGGACATGACCTTTGCGCCTGCGGTTGCGTCGGACGGCAGTGAACGTCAAGTCGCGCAAGGGACGATTTATACCTTGCTCGCGGAGCCGGACCGTGAACTGCGGCGCACCAGTTTTGAAAATTATCGCGATGCCTATTTGAAATTCAAAAATACGTCTGCCGCGCAGCTGGCAACCTCTATCAAACAGAATGTGTTTGCGATGCGCGCGCGAAAATTCAACTCGACGCTCGAAATGGCGCTCGACGAGCAAAACATTCCTGCCGCCGTTTTTTACAATCTCATCGAAACGTTCAAACAGAATTTACCGACATGGCATCGCTATTGGCGCGTCCGCAAAAAAGCATTGGGCGTGGATTCACTGCATACGTACGACATTTGGGCACCGCTCACCGCCGGGTTCAAGAAAATTTCGTACGAACAAGCGGTGGATTATATTTGTGCGGGGCTTGCGCCAATGGGCAGCGAGTATGTGGACATTGTACGCAACGGCGCGCTGCACAAACGCTGGGTGGACGCGATGCCGAATCAAGGCAAGACCGAAGGCGCGTTTTCTTCGGGCGCGGCGGGCACGCATCCATTTATCTTGATGAGTTATGATGATGATATTGGCGCGCTCTCGACGCTCGCGCACGAATTGGGACATTCCCTGCATTCGTACTATACGTGGCAAACGCAGCCGATGGTGTACACCTATTACGGGAACTTTGTCGCCGAAGTCGCATCGAATTTTCATCAAGCGATGGTGCGCGCCCATTTGCTCCAGACCATCACCGACCGCGAATTTCGAATCAACATTTTGGAAGAAGCGATGGGCAATTTTCACCGTTACTTTTTCATCATGCCCACGCTCGCGCGATTCGAGTTGGAGGCGCACCAACGCGTGGAACATGGGCGCGCCTTGACGGCAGACGAATTGATTGAACTGTGCGCGGACTTGTACGCCGAAGGGTATGGGCAGGATTTACAAATTGACCGCGCGCGCGATGGAGTTACGTGGGCGACCTTTGGACATTTGTACGCCGACTATTACGTGTTTCAATACGCGACCGGCATTTCGGGCGCGAACGCGTTGTCGAAACGAATTTTGAGCGGAACGCCGAACGCGGTGCAGGACTATATCAACTTTTTGAAAACCGGCAGCAGCAAATATCCGCTCGACGCGCTGCGCGCCGCAGGCGTGGACATGTCAACGCCCGAACCGGTCCAAGCCGCGTTCGATGTTCTCGCACAATACGTCAATCAACTTGAAGAACTGGTCGGTTAAGCAATACCTTCGCAACCGAAAAAAATTATGCGGGTTTCGTAGTGCAAATTTGAAATTTGCAGTACTTTACCGAAGGTATTGTGAAGGAAACGCTTATGGATAATCCAAACCTGAATAAAAGTCTTAACGATTTACACGACGAATTGTCACAGACTACGCCGACGGAAAAAACACAGCCGGTGCTCGATGACCTCCGCACGCATTTGCAGCCGCTCGTGGAACAACCGAACGCGGGCAATGCGATTCATTACAAATCACTCGGCGAACGCTTGAATCTCGCGCTGGTAGATTTGGAAGTGGACCATCCCACGTTGTCGGCGGCGATTCGCACCGTGTTGGACGATTTGGCGGCAGTGGGTATTTGATGATTCTCGAAGTTGCCCATTTGGATGTTATCCCGGAGAAAACGCGAGAATTTGAACACGCGTTTCAACAAGCCGCGCCATGGATTGCGGCGACGGACGGCTATATTTGCCACGAACTCCGGCGGTGTATCGAAACACCGCAGCGTTACGTATTACTCGTGCAGTGGGAAACGCTCGAGGCGCATACGATTGGCTTTCGTCAGTCGGAACGCTATCCCGAATGGAAAAAATTGCTCCATCACTTTTACGACCCGTTTCCACTGGTAGAACATTATGAACCGGTGTTTCGCTTTGAACGTGAGAATTCCCAATTGAAAGTCACAAATGGATGATGTAGAATTGCGATAGTTCCGCAGTTCTTGGAGGACAAAAATGAATCAACAATTTTCGATTGCGCAGCAGGAACAAGCCATCAAAAGTTTCATGCCGCGCGTGTACTTGTGGATGACGGCGGCGCTCTTTGTAACCGCTGTCGTCGCGTGGACTACATTCAACAGCGAGGCGCTGCAAAGCATTTTCTTTAGCAACCCGTGGATTACGCTCGGATTGTTTATCGGACAAATCGCGCTCGTCATCGCGCTCTCGGCAGCAATCGGACGCTTGTCGCCCGCCGTGGCGATGCTTATCTTTTTTGCCTATGCGGCATTGACGGGCGTCGTGTTTTCCAGTCTGTTCATCGTCTATACCGGCGCATCCATCGCCTCTACCTTTGTCGCCACCGCAGGCATGTTCGGCGTGATGAGCATTATTGGTCTGACGACAGGGATGGATTTGACGCGCATCGGCAATATCGCATTCATGGCGCTCATCGGCATCATCATCGCGTCGCTCATTAATTTCTTTTTGCAGAGCGAAGCGTTGTATTGGGTGATTTCCATCGTCGGCGTCTTGGTCTTTATCGCGTTGATTGCGCGCGATTCACAGCGTTTGAAACAAATGGCGACGCAAATTGACGCCGCGTCCGAGCAAGGACAAAAAGCATCCATCATGGGCGCGTTGGTGCTGTATCTCGATTTCATCAACTTGTTCCTGTTCCTCTTGCGCCTGTTTGGCAATCGGCGCTAACGCAAAACCGAAACCCGAAGGGTCTCGCGCGTCCGAGTGCATTTAAATGTACTCTGCAAGACCTTTCGGGTTTTTCGTCTCCCGTCTCTAATCTCCAATCTCCACCTTACGCACAAAGGAGTCCGTAATGCCTTTCGGTTACAACGGAAAAATTTTGCACGTCAATCTCACGAAACGCGTGCACGAAGTGGATACGCCCAGCGAGGCGTTCTATCGCATGTACGGCGGCGGCAGCGCGTTGGGAATGTATCACATCCTGAACGACATGCCCGCGCACGTGGACGCGTTCAGTCCCGAAAACATTTTGACCTTTTCGTTGAGCGTACTCACCGGCGCGCCCGTATCGGGACAATCGCGCATGATGGCAAACGCGAAATCACCCCTCACGGATGCGATTGGCGATTCGCAGTGCGGCGGTTATTTTCCCGCCGAAATGAAATTCGCCGGATACGACGCGATTATTTTTCGCGGACGCGCCCCCTATCCGATGTATTTGTATATTCGAGATGGGAATGTGGAACTGCGCGACGCGCGTCACTTGTGGGGCAAGACTACGCACGAGGTCGAAGAAATTCTCAAGCGCGAATTGGGCGACAAGGATATTGAAATCGCGCAGTGCGGACCCGCCGGCGAAAAGTTGGTGCGTTTTGCCGCCATTATCAATATGGCATCGCGCGCGAATGGACGCACGGGACTGGGCGCGGTGATGGGTTCCAAAAATTTAAAAGCGGTCGTCGTGCGCGGAACCAAAGGCGCGAAATCCATTCAATGGGCGGACCCGAAGGCGATTATCGAGTTGACGAAAATGGGTCCAAAAATCATGCCTGACAATCCCGACATGGTGTCGCTTGCAAAATATGGCACGGCGGGCGTTGTCTCGTACCAAAACACCATCGGCTCACTTCCGACCTACAATTACGACAGCGGCGATTTTCACGGCTGGGAGAAAATTTCCGGTGAGACGTTGTACGATACCGTGTTGAAGGGCGCAAAGGACGGGCGTCAGAATACTGTTGGACGCGATTCGTGTTATTCGTGCTCTGTGCGCTGCAAACGCGTTGCCGATTCAGAATGGAAGGGCAGCGCGATTTCACCGCACTATGGCGGACCCGAATACGAAACGCTTTCGACGTTCGGCTCGTACTGCGGCGTAGATGATTTGCAAGCCGTCTCACTCGCGTCGCAAATGTGCAACGAGTACGGCGTGGACACCATCAGCGCGGGCGCGACGATTGCGTTCGCGATGGATTGTTACGAACACGAAGTTTTGTCGAACGAAGATACGGGTGGAATTGAATTGCGCTATGGCAACGCCGACGCGATGATTCAGGTGTTGCGAGACATGTTGACGCGCGCGACGCCATTGGGTGAAATGCTTGCGGAAGGTTCGGCGCGCGCGGCGCAAAAAATCGGCAAGGGCGCGGAAGATTTGGTCGTGACGGTCAAGAAACAGGAACTCCCCGCGCACATGCCGCAGGCGAAACGTTCGCTCGGACTCATTTACGCGGTGAACCCGTTCGGCGCCGACCATCAATCGTCGGAACATGACCCGATGTATGAAGAAGGCAACACGAGCGATTTGTACATGGAACGCTTGAACCAAATCGGTCTGTACGAGCCGCAGCCACAACGCTCGCTCACAAATGAAAAAGTGCGCTTTGCGCTCAAGACCCAGCAGTTTTATTCCGGGCTCGATACCTTTGGTTTATGCCAATTCGTTTTCGGTCCCGCGTGGACGTTGTATGGTCCGAGTCACGTCGTTGATTTGATTCAAGCCGCAACAGGTTGGAACTATTCGCTCTATGAATACATGCAAGCGGGCGAACGGCGTTTGAACATGCTGCGCGCGTTCAACGCGCGCGAAGGCATTGACCGCAAGGACGATACGCTGCCGAAAAAAATGTTCAAAGAGTTGCAAGGCGGCGCAACCGACGGCGTGAAACTTTCGCATGAAGAAATGGAGCGCGCGAAAGATGTGTATTTCGCGATGAGCGGCTGGGATGTGAAAACGGGAATTCCCACACGCGCGAAATTGGAAGAACTGGGCATCGGGTGGGTGGCGGACGCCATGGACGTCTGAAAGCAATTGGAAATATTTTTCAAACGGGTGCGCGAAGCATGCTTCGCGCACCCGTTTTTGTTCGTTGACAGTGAAAAATCGCGTGTGTTATACTCACGCCTCGTGAGTGAACTCGCACGAACACACTATCACCGATTCTCTCAAGGAGGAGAAGAACTATGCAGTACAAAGTTTTGCTCGGCGCGACGCTCGCGCTGATGGTCGTTGCAATCTTGGCGTGCGGAACTCCGGCGACACCTCCACCGCCCGTCGTGCAAACTGTGGTGGTGCCGGTGAAAGAGACCGTCGTCCAAACGGTCAAAGAAACGGTTGCGGTGCCACAGACCGTGGTGGCACAAGAAACGGTCGTCGTGGTCGAAACCGCTGTGCCGCAGCCCACCGAAGCGCCCGCCGGCGCGATGATGCAAGCGGTCGGTGCAGGGGAAGGCGAAGTGGATATTGTCGCGTGGCCCGGTTACATCGAACGCGGCGAGACGGACCCCGCGTATGATTGGGTGACGCAATTTGAAAAAGATTCGGGCTGCAAGGTGAGCGTCAAAACCGCCGCGACATCGGACGAAATGGTCGCGTTGATGAACGAAGGCGGTTTCGATTTGGTCACCGCGTCGGGTGATGCGAGCAATCGTCTCATCGCGGGGGGACGCGTACAGGAAATCAATCCCGCGTTGATTCCTTCGTGGAACACGGTGGATACGCGTTTGCAAAATGCGCCGTGGCATACGGTCAACGGCAAACATTACGGCGTCCCGTATCAATGGGGACCGAACGTGTTGATGTACAACACGAACGTTTTCAAACAAGCACCCACGACATGGGGCGTGACCTTTATCGAACAAAACCTGCCCGACGGCAAATCGAACAAAGGACGCGTGCAGGCATATGACGGTCCGATTTTCGTCGCCGACGCGGCGTTGTATTTAATGCACAACAAACCGGAACTCGGCATCAAGAATCCGTACGAACTGAATCGCGACCAATTCAACGCCGCGCTCGACCTGTTACGCGAACAACGCAAAATCGTCGGACGTTATTGGCATGACGCGATTGTGCAGACCGACGATTTCACCAACGAAGGCGTAGTCGCTTCGGGTTCGTGGCCCTTTCAGGTGAACTTGCTGCAATTCAACAAGCAACCGGTTGCGAGCACCATTCCCGTCGAAGGCGCGACAGGTTGGGCGGACACGACGATGATGAGCGTTGAAGCGAAACATCCAAACTGCGCGTACAAATGGATGGAGTGGTCGCTGAACCCGAAACTGCAAGGCGACCTTGCCGCGTGGTTCGGTTCGGTGCCGGCTGTCCCCGCCGCGTGCAAAGGCAACGAACTGTTGACCGACACGGGCTGCGATACGAACGGATTCGAGAATTTTGACAAAATCTGGTTCTGGCGCACCCCGACTGCGAAATGTGAAACGCAAACGGAATGTGTGCCCTACCACGAATGGGTGACGAATTATGTCGCGGTAATTGGGGGACGGTAAATTAGTAATTCACCTTACGCATGTCATTTCGAACCCCTCAATCCTTCGGGGTAAACTCTGTGAGAAATCTCATTTTTTTCCACCGAGATTTCTCGCAAGACCGCTCGAAATGACAATTCTGCGTAACGTGAGTTAGTAACAAAAAAAGTCAGTCCGAACTTTGGACTGACTTTTTTTGTTACATGTGATATAAATGCGTTTACAAATGTTCACCCCCGGCGCACTCACTTTCCGCGAATTTATGAATCACGAACCTCTCCCGCTTGCGACGATTCAAGATGCAGTCCTGGAATTCCTGCGCGCGCGGTCCGATGTTGTGCTATTCGGCGCGCAAGCAGTCAATGTGTATGTTAACGAAACGCACATGAGTGAGGATGTTGACGTCCTTTCAAACCGTGCTGCCGAACTTGCGGAAGAGCTGCGCGCATTTTTGAGCAATTGTTTTCATATCGCAATTTGTGCTCGTGAGGTCGCTCAAGGCAAAGGTCTCCGCCTTTACCAGATTCGCAAAGAAGGTAATCGCCATCTCGTTGATATCCGCCCTGTGCGTACACTTCCGCCGTCGCGCCGCATCGCGCAGATCCTTGTTGCATCTCCCGAAGAATTGATTGCGCAAAAGGTAATTGCCATTTATCAAAGAAGCGGACAGCCAAAATCATTTACTGATCGCCGCGACTTGGCAATGTTGCTGCTGGCATTTCCTGAATTGAAAAACGAGCACAGCGCTGTACGCGAACGATTGCAAGATGCAAATGCGAACGAGCAAGTAATGAATTTGTGGCGCGAAATTGTCGGGGAGGAAATTCGCCCGACCGATGAGGATTCCGAATTTGATTGATGTGAGGAGAAATAGTGAAACTCGAACACGTTGCGTTTAATGTGACCGCACCCGTCGAAGCAGCAGCTTGGTATGTGAAAAATCTCGACATGGAAATGGTTTGGAAGCGCGACGACGCGCCGTTCACACATTTTCTCGCCGACGAGAGCGGGCAGATGACGCTCGAGTTTTACAACAATCCCCCCGACCAAGTCCCGAATTATGCAGAAATGAATCCGTTACTGCTCCATGTTGCTTTTGTCTCGAACGACCCGACGCGCGATAAAGAAAAACTCATCGCGGCGGGCGCGACGTTGGTAAGCGACGACAATGTGAATGGTTTGCATCTCGTCATGCTGCGCGACCCCTGGGGCTTGCCATTGCAGCTGTGTAAACGTGCCATGCCCGTGCTGCGCAAGCGTTAACGCACGCCTGATATGGCTATATTCTCCGATGCCGCGCGCGAAATCTATCGGCGCGGGCTTGCCCCGTTTGGTGCGCGCCGCGCGGCACAACTCTGCGCGAGTGAACCGGGCTCTGCGTTTTCCCCCGCCTTGGAATTTTTGTTTTTTCGCAGACTGTCGCCTTCCGACAATCGCGTCGTCGCGCGCGTAGAAGCATTGCGCGCCACCCTCGCCCGGCGCGCAGAGACGTTTCAGGTAATGACGGCGAGCGGGACCTTTGCCCCTCGCACCGCACAAAGGATTGCATTTCGGTCGAGTGTGACGCAAGAGTGGGGGACGGTCTTGTATTTGCTCGCCAAAGGATTTGGCGCGGACACTATTTTGGAACTGGGCAGCTGCGCGGGCATTTCGGGCAGTTACCTCGCGTCGGCGCCGCAATGCCGCGTTTTTATTTCCATCGAAAAATCGCCCGCGCTTGCCGCGTTGGCGGAAACGCACGTGCGCTCCATTTTTCCGCGCGCGTACGTGTTGAACGCGGGCGCGGACGAAATTTTGAACGACGCGCTCGCGCGTTTTGAAAACGCGCTGAGTCTGTATTACATTGACGCGAATCACACTTGTACGGCAACGCTGAATTATTTTCACGCGGCAGTCCCGCATCTCAAACGCGGAGCGCTCGTCATTTTTGACGACATTCATTGGTCCAAAGAAATGTGGCGCGCGTGGCGCGCGCTGCGCGTGCAGCAGGGTTTTGCGCAAACGCTCGACCTCGGACGGTTTGGACTGGGCGTGTGGCAAGGCGGCAAGATTCAACCGCGCACATACACGTTGGCAAAATATCTGGGCTGGCTGCGCGAGTATGCAGAGAATTAGCGCCCGTTTTGTAGAAAAGAAATTCCGCTTGCGCGCGCTCGCGTTGCCTGTTACACTTGAACCGCGACACCCTATTTTTTCAAGCGCCCGCCCGGTCCTTAGCCGAAAGGAATAAGCATGTCCACGAACTCGAAAATTCATCCGGTCCTCGCCGAACTCCTCGCGTCGCCCGATATGGTTGCGGCGGCAGCGCGTCCCACCGGACAACCCGAAATTCGCATCATCGTCGAACACGCGCCCTTTCCCGAAACGCGCATGGCAGCCGCCGCCGTCGGTACGACGACGACGCAAACGTTTGACAAATTGATTCCCGGTTCCGCAATGATTGCTACGCCGAACGCCATCAAAGTTCTCGCCGCGCGCCCCGATGTGCAAATGATTTGGCTTGATGAGCCCGTTCATACGATGCTCGATGTTTCCGTGCCGCTGATTCAAGTGCCGCAGGTATGGGCGGAAGGCATCAGCGGCAAAGGTGTCGTCGTCGGAATTGTGGATACGGGCATTGACCATAACCATCCCGATGTCGCGGGGCGCATCAAAGCGTCCAAAGATTTCACGGGCGAAGGCGACCTTGATAACAATGGACACGGCACGCATGTTGCCGGCATCGTCGGCGGCACGGGCGCGGCGAGCAACAACAAATATCGCGGTGTCGCGTACGAATGCGAATATGTGATTGCCAAAGTGCTGCGCGGCAACGGCGGTGGATTGATGAGTGATGTCATCGCGGGCTTGGAGTATTGTTTGGACCAAGGCGCCCAAGTCATCAATCTGTCGCTCGGCGGCGGGAGCGCGAACGATGGCACCGACGCGATTTCGGTGGCGTGCGACAACGCGGTGAACGAAGGCGTGGTGTTGTGTGTGGCGGCGGGTAATTCGGGACCCGGCGCGGGTACGGTGGGTTCGCCCGCGTGTGCGCGCAATGTCATCACGATTGGCGCGACGGACAAACAGGACGGCATTGCAGGTTATTCTTCGCGCGGTCCGACATCGGATGGACGCGTCAAACCCGACGTGTGCTTTCCGGGTTCGAGCATCACATCCGCGCGCGCGAAAAATACGGCGATGGGAATTCCGCTGAATGATTTTTACACCACCGCGTCGGGCACTTCGATGGCAACCCCGCACGCGACGGGAACCTGCGCGTTACTGTTACAAAAAGCGCCCGCGTTGAAACCGGCAGAAATCAAAGACGCGTTGAAAGCGCACACCAAAAATTTGGGACTGGACGCAAATACGCAAGGCGCGGGACGCGTGAAGGTATTTGAGGTCTTTCAATCTGTTGCTGCACCGGCGCCGGAACCGGAACCGCCACCCGAACCGGAACCGCCGCCCGAACCGCAACCCGAACCACCTCCACAACCACCGCCACCACAGCCGCCGCCGACGGGGGGGGGGTGTTTGCAATTGGTCAAAGGTTTTCTCACCGGATAAACAAATTCGACGCTCTGGAAATTTCAGAGCGTCGAATTTCTTCCTCACTCCTGTTGCGCACAATGCCCAACATTCGTTTGCAAACGTGGGACAAATTTTAAATTTCTCTTGCCGGTGCTTAACATCAGTTATTCATTCACCTTACGCATGTCATGTCGAACCCCTCAATCCTTCGGGATAAACTCTGTGAGAAATCTCGGTTTTTTCCACCGAGATTTCTCGCAAGACCGCTCGAAATGACAATTCTGCGTAACGTGAGTTATTCAGTGACATTTGATTGTTGCAGAGGCGCATCCATTTGATAATAATATTTCAAAATTTGTTCGGCGGGTTTGCCGTGCGGCGTATAGTTGGGGTCGTCCGGTCCGCCTTGATTCGGGTCGGCGAGCCAATTCCAAATAAACATTCCGCGAAACCATTCGCGTTCGGGATGATGCCACCACGTTTCAAACAGTCCTTGGTACAACATCGCCTGCTCTTGCAAATCCACCGCGCCGTTGCGCTGCCAATTCCAGGGCCAGACGCTGGCGAGGTCCATGCTCGGATAACCCACTTCGGTGAAAACAATAGGGCGCTTTGGGAAATTGTTGTGCACGTTGGTCAATTGCCGAACGGGAAGCTGCCAGCCCTCTAGAATCTGCTCCATGCTCGGAGTGCGATAATTGGTGAGGTGATAAAAAACGTTGATGCCGATAAAATCCAATTCGTTCCAAAATTGCACCTGGACTTCTTCGCCGCTGTGATTTGCGGAATAGGTGAGCAGTCCCGTATATTCTTGCCGCGCGGCGCGAATGATGGCGCGCCAATCCGCCGTGCGCGCGCTGGTGCCCACCAACTCGGTGCCAACAGAAAACTCTTCCACACCATTTTCTTGCGCGAATTTCGCGTAATGCAAAATAAATTCACGGTACGAAGCAAACCACGCGTGCCAATCCTGTTCGCTTTCAAACGCGATTTGTCCGCGCCAGTGTGCCTCGTCATTGCTGAAATCCACTTGTGGTTTCAACAGCACCTTGACGCCGTGCGCGTGCGCGTATTCAATTACGTACGCCAAATCCTCATCGGAGGGCGTATTGGGCGCGCGGTAAATTTCTTGCGTCGTTACATCGTCCTGATACCACGTGACGAGCAAGCTGATGTAATTCGCGCCGGTCGCAAACAATTCATCCAACGCGCGCTGTGAGGACATCGAACGATATTCGTCACGATTCGTTGCAATATAGGCGATGCCGCGCTGATATTCGTTCAGCAACGCGGGGTCGCGACTTGGCACGCGGCGCGTGATGGGGATACGCGTAATGGGACGCGACGGCGTTGTGGGAACGACTTGCGGGAAACCATTTTGGGTGGCGGAAAGGGTCGGACGCGCGATGGTGGGCGTAACGTTCGGTGGAAGCGGCGTGGGGGATGGTGTGAGGGTGGGCTCGTACTGCGGCGCGGATGGCAGAGCGGATTGTTCGCGCGGGGGCGGCACGTTCGCGCAAGCGAATAACATTGCCAAAAGAAGAATGCCAAGCCCGCGCCGCAGGTTCCACGTCACAAGCCGCGATTTTATGCGGATGTGGCGATTCAACAAAATAATCTTGGTTTGTGGCAGCCCCATCAAATCCAACGCGTAAAATTTCGCTTGACAAATCGCTTGCCGCCCTTTACAATCATTTCATCCGCAGGGTCGAAAGCCATTTTTCTTTCGATGGAGGATTTTTGCTATGGCAAGCGTTCGGTACGACCACGTTACCAAACAATTTAGCGAGACGGTCAAAGCCGTCAACGACCTCTCGCTCGACATCAAGGACAAAGAGTTCCTCGTCCTTGTCGGTCCGTCAGGATGCGGCAAAACCACCGCGCTGCGACTCTTGGCGGGTCTGGAAGACATCACATCGGGAACCATTAACATCGGTGACCGCGTGGTGAATGATGTAGCCCCGAAAGACCGCGATATCGCGATGGTGTTTCAATCATACGCGCTCTATCCGCACATGTCCGTCTATGACAACATGGCGTTCGGTTTGAAACTCCGCAAAATGTCCAAAAGCGAAATTGACAAGCGCGTTAAAGAAGCGGCGGGCATTCTCGGTATCACGCATCTTTTGGACCGCAAACCCAAGCAGCTCTCCGGTGGTCAGCGCCAACGCGTTGCCGTCGGACGCGCGATTGTGCGTGAACCCAAAGTGTTCTTGTTCGACGAACCGTTGTCGAACCTCGATGCGAAACTGCGCGTCGAAACACGCGCCGGGATTTCCAAATTGCATCAGCGTCTCGGCACCACGTTCATTTACGTCACGCATGACCAAGTGGAAGCCATGACGATGGCGTCGCGCATTGCGGTGATGAAGGACGGTATCTTGCAGCAAGTCGGCACGCCGGGCGAATTGTATGACCATCCATCGAATATGTTTGTGGCAGGATTCATCGGCAGTCCGTCCATGAACTTTTTTGATGCGACGGTGCGCGGGTCAAACGGCACGATAATGTTTGATACGGGCACCTTCCAATTGCCGGTGCCAACCGATACGCAAGAAACTCTGCGTCATCGCAACGATGAAAAATATGTTATCGGCATTCGCCCCGAAGACATTTATGACGCGGCATTCCAGTCGCCGGGCATCACGAGCGCAGCGGTGGACGCGCAGGTGGATGTGGTGGAGCCGATGGGTTCGGAAATTTATCTGAACCTGCTCACGGGCGAGCAAACCTTTGTCGCACGCGTGGACCCGCGCAGTACGGCGCGCGCCGGCAACAATGTCGGCTTGGCGTTTGATGTGAACAAAGTACATGTCTTTGACAAAAAGTCCGAAGCGGCAATTCGTTGAGTTGGGTGAAAAACCTTCGAGGTGCGATACCAACTGTCGCTCTCGAAGGTTTTTTCATGTACGAGTATGACCATTCGCCCCGCGCAAGCGCGTGACCTTGATGCCTGTCTCGCCCTCGACGATTCGTTTGACACCGAGTATGTTTGGCAAGTGGAGACGGCGCGCGTGAACGGCGCGCTGCAATTTGGTTTTCGCACCACGCGTTTGCCGCGTGCAATGCGCGTGCCCGTGCGTTCGGCATACGACGCGCTGGCGGAACATTTGGAACAAGGCGCGTGCGTCTTGGTCGCGGAAGAATATCCGCGTATTGCCGGTTTTGTGGATGTGACGCTGGATGCAGGACAGCGGGTGGGATGGATGCAGTGGCTGGTGGTCGCCTCCGACCTGCGCCGTCAGAAAATCGGTTCGCAGCTCGTGCAGGGCGTGATGGATTGGGCGCGTGACAAGAAATTGCGCGCGGTGCTTGCAAGCATTTCGACAAAAAATTTCCCCGCGTCCGCGTTTCTACAAAAACATGGTTTCGCGTTTTGCGGATTCAATGACCGGTATTATCATAACCGCGATATTGCCATCTATTTCGCATGTACTTTGCGTTAGCGCGACATGCCGTGCGCGCATTTTCCCTCAGGTGATTTCATAAATTGAATGTGTTATTCATTTACCTCGTTCCGCTCGCCGTGCTGCTCTTGGCTGCCGGCGCAGTAGAAGAACGACGCACCGCGCGCGCTGCAACGGTAGCGCTGGTTTCGCTCGCGCTCGTGATGATTGTGTACGGCGCGGCGGGTTTTGGCTTTCAATTTGGCGGTATCGGTTTGCTCAATGACGCCGAAGGTCTGCAAGCGCTCGTACGCGAATGGTCGCCGCTCGATACCATGCTCGGCGCGGGGTGGGGGATTCTCGGACTGGATGCCTTTGGCATCAATTTGGTGTTTGTGAATCTCGACCTCACCAACTTGTATTTGTTTCACGCCGCGCTCGCCGCGACGGCGGTGTTGATGCCGGTGCTTGCGCTTGCCGCGCGCGTCAAATCGCGCGTGTTGGTAATTGGCGCAGCGCTGCTCGGAATTTTCTTTTATCCGATGGCGGCGAATTGGGTGTGGGGCGGCGGCTGGCTTCAACAGTTTGGCATTACGACGGGTCTCGGACATGGGATGGTGGATTTTGCAGGAAGTGGCGTCGTGTTCATGTTCGGCGGAATCGCCACGCTTGGCGCACTGTTGGGCTATGGTGTTCGCAGTCACAAAAGTGTGACGACGTCCGCGAACATTCCCGAATTTCCGTCCGCACATTTGCCGCTTTTTATGATTCTCGGCGCGTTTTTGTTTGTAATTGGCGTGAGCGTAATTGTGTTGGGCGACCCCTTTCAAGTGCAAGACGTGCCCGCCGCTCTCGTGCAACTGAATCTCATCAACGCGGCGATGGCAGGGCTTGTCGTTGCGACATTGTACGGTTGGTTCGTTTCCGGCGAACCGTTGGCGATGCTGGCAGCGCGCGGCGCAGTCGCGGGCGCGGTTGCCGTTGCCGCGTCACTGCCGTTTATTCCGGCGTGGGCGGCGTTGGTTATTGGCGGCGTTGCGGGTTTGCTCCTGCCTCTCACGACGTATGTGGTTGAACGCTGGATTCGCGCGGATGACCAGGCGTTGTTGATTCCAACGTTCGGCGTCGCGGGCTTGTGGGGTTTGATTGCGCTTGCCATTTTCGCCGATGGCACATACGGCATCGGATGGAACAAGACGGGCGTGACGCAATATCTCGGCGTCGCGGGGCAGGGCGTAACGGGAATTTTCGCGCAGGCGGGTTTTGTGCCGGATTCGCCCGGGCAGATGGAAGCGCAGTTCTTTGGCGTTGTCGCGATTGGCTTGCTTGCATTTATTTCGTCGTTCGCCGTGTTCTTTAGTTTGCGTCGAATCGGCGGCGAACCCGAATGAGTTGGCAAAATGAAGATTCAATGGAATGCGCGCGGGATTTTCGGATTGCTTTTCGTGATTCTCGCGCTCGTCAGTTTGGTAATTGACGCGGCAGGTCTCGTCGAGGTGTGGACGCTGCGCGAGCCAGTCACGCGGGATGCCATCAACACTCTTGATTTGCTCAACAGCACGCTCGATACGACATCGCAGGGACTCGGCGTTGCCAAGACAAGTTTGAAATCGGTCACGGGGACAATTGGCGCACTGCAAACAACGGTTGCGTCTGCCGCGACGACGATTGATAACGCGAGTTCGTCAGTCAGCTCGTTGAGCGGAATCATCGGCAAGAATTTGACGACGACGATTAATTCCGCGTTGAGCACGCTCGACGCGGTCGAGAACACGACGAAAACGATTGACGAAGTACTGAGCAGTCTCGCAACATTGCCGCTGCTGAACATTCAATACAATCCCGACAAACCGCTCAGCGCGAGCGTAAGTGATTTGTCGGACAAACTTCAAGAAGTTCCCCAATCGCTCGGCGACCTGGAAAAAAATCTCACGTCGTCGAGTTCGAGTCTCGACCAAGTGAGCACGGACGCGCAAACGCTGGCATCCAGTTTGGGGCAAGTGCAAAGCGATATGGAAAAATTGGTCGGGGTGCTGGAACAGTACGAGGCGCAGGTGAAAGCGTTTCAGGGGACGGTGCGTAACTTGCGCGAAAATATTGTGACGATTGTTTGGGGCGTCGCGCTCTTTTTCACTTTTCTTTTGTTTTGGCTCGGCGTGACGATGGTGCAAACCTTGTGGCACGGTCTGGGATGGATGGGCATTCAGCCGCGCTGGTTTGAGGTATCGCAAACGGCAACAGAGAAATGAAAAATCGCGGTCACACGGACCGCGATTTTTTTTTATTTCAACGCATCCCGAATCACATCCGGTTTGTTGGTGATGATTGCGTTCACGCCCAAACTCGCGAGGCGGCGCGCGGTATCGGGGTCGTCCACTGTCCACGTATTCACTTGCAATTTTTTGCGTCGCGCCCATTCCATATAGCGCGCGTCAATCATGGAATGTTCGGGATGCAGCGCTTGCGGCGACGCGAGCCAACGCGTCCACGCGCCGCGCAAATAAATTGGCATGGACGCGTCGTACAAAAACCCGCGCGCAAGCCGCGCATTGATTTGCTTGGCGCGATACAAGGACAGCGCGCTGAACGACGAAAGCAAGATATTGCGTTGGACGCCGTAACGGGCAATCACGTTTAATGCCTCGCGTTCGAGTCCGTCCGTAAAAACGCGTTCCGTTTTCAATTCGACGTTGATGAAGCATGGACGCGCGCGCCCCACCGGATGGAGCCAATCACTCAACGCGTCGAAAACTTGGGCGAGTGTGGGAATCGGTTCGCCGCGATAATCTTCCGTTTTCCAACCCCCCGCGTCGAGTTGCGCGATTTCGCCGATGGTTAAATCACTGACGCGTCCTTTGCCATCCGTTGTGCGGTCAACCGTATCGTCGTGAATGACGACGGGAACGCGGTCTTGGCACAGTTGCACATCGAGTTCGATGCCGTCTGCGCCGAGTTCGCGCGCGAGGCGAAACGCGGCGAGCGTATTTTCCGGCGCGTACGCCGAAGCGCCGCGGTGAGCAAGCACAAGAGGCATTGTCATATGCAGAGACCGCGCGGCGTACTCGCGCGCGCAAAATTCAAATCACGATGTTGCGGCGGCGAATTGGACAGACGCCGGACGCGGTTGCAGTAAAGCGCGCCAATGCGTCGCGCGCGTCATAATCAGGATGATGATTCCAAAGAGCACGACCAAGCCAAGCGCATAAATGCGTTCGACCAAACTAACTCCCGCCGGACCCGTTTGTTTGGTGAGAAACTCGAACCCTTGCAGCGGCATACAAAAAATGCCCACATAAACGAGTAGCCCAAATGCCGCGAGCGTTTGGTCCAACCGCCCCAGTCCCATTGACGAGGCGCGTGTCAGAATCAGTAACAGCAACGGCACGACGGGCAGAATCACAATCAAGTCATAACCGCCGTGGTAAAAAACCAACATGGTCCAAAGAATTGCCACAACCCACATCGCGTAATCGAGCAGCGGGCGCATCGCGTCTTCGGAATTTGAAACGGCGCGCCACCACAACGCCAGTCCCGCCAGCAGTCCCGCCGACACCACGAGCGAAAGTACGACCTGCGCCGCATTCCCCGCACCGACGAGACGCGAAAGCTGTACACCCACTTCGGTATCCGCTTGCGCCAAAGTTCCAAAGAGCGCGGCATATTGTTGCACAATCGTCAGCGGTGCGTCGCCACTCCATTGCGAAATTATCACGATGCCGAGAACTTGGACCAGCGCCGCGCTGCCCAGAATCAATAGATTGCGCGCGCGTCCTTCAAAGAGGAGATAAAGGACTGCCGGAAGCACCAGCGAATATTTGCTCAACGCGATGCCCAAAAGTACTCCGGCAATCAGCCACGCGCGTCGGCGCAAGAGGAGCGCGAGCAGGGTGAAGGTTATCGCGAGGAATGTCGTTTGCCCGTTGTTCAATACAGCGCGAGTGCTGACCATTGCATAGGCGATGAGGAACACCAACAGTTTAGTCGGCAAAGATAAGTGCGCGCGTTCAGGAAAAAAGCGGAGGACAAGCCACGGAATGCAGAGCGCAAAAATAAAATTGATGCCGGTCCAAAGCCACTTGGCAATATTCCACGAAAAAAATGCCAAGCCCGTCAAGAGCAAAACGAGAGGCGCGGTATTGGTGACGACGGTTGACATGTTGAGCGTGCCGACGCGCGGTTGCGTGGCGCCATCGAGGTACGGCAAGTTCGGCGCGGGTCTCGTCCCTTCCAGCGAAGCGCGGTACGGATTGTTGCCGTGCCGCACGGTATGTCCTTGATACCAATACGCGTGAAAATCGTATCCGCCGTTTGGCAGGGCAACATCACTTCGCACGCGGCTGAGCACCAACAACAGCACAATCAAAATCAAGACGCTCACCGCAAGTGCCAAAATTCTTTCCGTGGTCAAAAAGCGATTCATGGGCGGTGCCTCTCTTGTCCGTCACATTGCGAGCCATTGGAACAATTTTTTTTTACAGTCACTGGCAGGATGCAGCAATGAATGATGCCAAGTCTTGAATCAACGTTGGTTTTTCCTGCACGAGCGCGTCAAACAACAAGCCCGCGTGCCCAGCGCCCGCATAAATTTTCAATTCGCTTTTTGCGCCGGCGGCGCGCAGCGCGTTTTGTAGATGTTGGCTGATAGAGAGAGGGACGGTTTCGTCGCGGTCACCATGAATCAAAAGGATCGGCGGCAAGTCGGCGCGCACAAACTCGGTGAGGGATCCGCGCGAAAAATTTTCCGCGCCGCCAAAAATATTTGCCAATTGCGTGCCATCATCGCCTTTGAACGTTTTTTGGAAAGCCAACTGTTCGTTTATGTCGTACGGTCCCGCAATCCCGTACCAGCCGCAAATTTCTTGCGACGAATGGTTCAAGGCGGCGAGATAATTTGGGTCAAAGACCACCAACCCCGAAAGATGCGCGCCCGCCGACTGTCCGCCCAGCACAATGCGATTCTTGTCTCCGCCGTATGCGGAAATATGTTCACGCGTCCACGCCAGCACTTGCGCGATTTCTTGTGCTTGTTGAAAGGCATTGGCTTGAGGATACAGCGTGTACCCGGGAATGACAATGACGAAATTTTCCGACAATGCTTTTTGCGCGACGGGAGCGTACAATTCCTTGTCGCCGCTGTTCCAGCTGCCGCCGTGGACCCAAATCAAGACCGGATAAAGTCCGCTTGCCTGCGGTTGATAAATGTCCAACTTTTCGCGCGGCAGTGTGCCGTACGCAATGTTCTTAATGATGCCGGGGTACTCGCCGTAAAACCGGTCGGCTATGCGTTTCGCATTGAGCAGTTGGAGCGTATACGAAATATCGGCGCGATAGATAAAGCCAACCACGGCGAGACTCGCCGCCATCAATGCCAAAAGCCAAAAAATGAGTGGCATCGGAATTCCGCTGCGCGCGGCGGAGCGTTTCACGCGGTGCTCAATTTCTCGCGCATTCGCGCGCCGATTTCATATTCAATTTGTTCGGGGCGCGCGCTCAATGCCGCAACAATGTTTTCTTGCTCCACGCGTGAACGGTCTTGGCTCAGTTTGAAACGCGCGTCCAAACGCGTCACGCGCAATTCAAACGCGACAATGCCATTCGCTTTGGCGTGTTTGAAATCCTCCGGCAGCAAAGCCCATCGTTCGAGCGTGCCTTCAAACTGCATCACCATGCGTTCCACCACTTGCAAGCGTTCGGTGACGCGTGCCAAAATGCGCGGCACACCGTACGCGTGGACGGCAACATAATTCCATGTGGGCACGCTCAACGGGCGTTCATAGTGGCGCGTGGAAATGAACGCGTGCGGTTCTTGGAAAATCACGAGCGCGTCGGGCGTCCCGTCAACGTCACTCGCAAAATCCAGCCACTGCGTATTGGCGCGCGCGAGATGCGCGGTGAGGAAAATTTCCGCGTCGCGCTCGTCAACCAAAACGGGTAAATGCGTTGCCGTGATTTTTCCGTCGCGCGTGGTAACCAATGTGGCGAACGGATATTTGCGCGCGAACGCGATAATTTTTGCGCGGTCCGCTTCGCGATTGTGAAAAGGAATGTACATGGCGCTTAGAAGTTTGCCGGATGCAAGCGCGAAAACTCGGCGCGAAAATCTTGCTCCAGATTCATTTTGTCTTCAGCGGGCAAGAGCGACGCGCGCAGCGCGTTGATGGTGAGTTTTTCGCAAATCACTTGATTCCAGCCGAATGTATTGCAGCAGTTCAAAAATTCATCCGTGAGAGTGGTATTGAACATCGGCGGGTCGTCCGAATTGAGTGTTACGTACAGCCCCTTTTTCACCAACGTCGTTATCGGATGTTCCGCGAGCGTTGGCGCGACGTTCAAACACACATTGCTCGTCGGACACACTTCGAGCGGAATTTGATGCTCGCGTAAATACTGCACGAGATTTTCATCTTCCAAACAGCGCACGCCGTGCCCGATGCGTCGCGAACGCCCGACGCGCAGCGCGCTCCAAATGCTGTCGGCGCCGCCGGTCTCGCCCGCGTGCAAAATGCACGGGATGCCCGCCGCGTTCACGAGGTCAAACGCCGCGCGGAATTTTTCGGGTGGATGTCCCACTTCATAGCCGCCGAGCCCGAGCGCGCACACCCCGTTGCCATAGTGCTTGACCACTTGTTCGGCAGTCACCATTCCAACTTCGGGCGTCACTTCACGCGCAATATCTACAATGACGTTCATCGTCACGCCAAGTTCGCGTTCTGCCCACATGCGCGCGCGTTTCAACGCCGCGAATTGGTCGTCGAATGAAATGCCGTTGTATTGAAAAATGGTGTACGCCGTGTACGTCGGCTCCGAGTATTGAATGTTTTGCTCCGCTTGTCCGGCGAGAAACTCGCGCGCAATCAATTCAATATCATCCGCCGTTTTGAGACACGACGAAATTTTCACATAGATTTCGACGAAATGGGGAAAATCGCGGAACTTGTACCATTGGCGCAATTCTTCAACCGTGTGGTACGGCAGTTCCACATTGTTGCGGCGCGCCAGTCGCAGTAACGTTTCGGGGCGAATGGCACCTTCAAGGTGAACGTGCAACTCCACCTTGGGCATGGCGCGGATAAATGATTCGAGTTGCGGAGACATTCAAAACACTCGGCGCGAGGAGGACTAGGTTTTCAACCCAACCAAAATGTCGCTGTTGGGATGAATACCCTGTACGGTCATGCGCGAGATGCGTTCGCCCGCGTCGAGCAGCTCTTGCGCGCGGGGAATGTCCACAAACGCGCCTGCGACATCGTACGAACGCAGCCAACCCGCGCGCGCCTGACAAAAGAGGTCGTGGTCGAAATTCGCTTCTTCGGTGACTTGGTCGTTCCGCAAATCCAACGTTGGAAAATAGAGCAGCTGCGGATTCCGCGTCGGAAATTCTACTGCCAAGGGCTGAACGGTATTTGTCCCCGCGCGCAATTTGAACACCGCGAATCCAAATTCGCTGTACTCGGGCAGCTGATTCCACACATTCAGCGGAATGCGAAAGCGCGCGTCCAACGCGTCCAGTTGTTTTTGTGTAGGCACGAATGACGCTTCAAAGCTGCCAACTTCATGCGTCATCACATGCGTCGCCTGTTTGGTAGTCGGCGCATTCCGCGTCAGCGGAAAACCTTTGTCAATGTCTGCAAACAAGTCGGGGTATCCCGACAAGCTTGGAAAACGCACCGCGTCCGGCGCGATGTCCGGCGGTGTCGGCAGAGGCAAAATCAATGCGACATCACTGCCCGCCGTATACTCCATTTGATACACGATGATTTGCGTGCCGCGATTGGTCGCGCGCGCGAAAATGCGCGTGTTGGCAACGCGCGAAACATTTCCTGAAAAACAGCCCATAGCTTGTATCCGCTCCGCTTGTACAGTGTGTGAGTTCGCAGGCAAATCGTAATTCGCTGCGAACGTTGATGACCGAAATTATCAACCGCATAATAACGGATTGCGCGGCACGATGCAAAAATCATAGAGTGCACGTTGTGTTCGCCGCCGCGCCGAGACCCCAAGTCACATAGTCATTTTTCAAATTGGCGCAGTGGCGCGTATTTCTTTGCAGTCCAATCTGAATGTTGTCAATTTCCGCGTCGTTCTGTTCCACGCGCGCAGCATATCGAGTTCATGACGCAGTGCGTCATTTTCGGCGGCGGGCGGAGGTGTTATGCCGGGCTCGTTCATAAGCGATTCTCTTTCTGCGCTAGAGTTGTCCCGAACGCGCGTCCCAATGCTCCAACTGCGCGCGATATTCCGCGTCCTGATAACGCGCCGGCAGGAACCATTTTGCATACGCGGGCAGCGGCGCGCCCACAACATGTGCGCTCACCAAATCCGCCGCGCCTTGCGAAGCCATGATGCCAAAACCCGAAAGCGCGCCGCACACGTACACACCATCGATCGGTAACGGACCGAGCAGTGGGCGATTCTCGCGCGTCTTGCAATAATACCCGCCATCCACCACAACATCGCGCCCGCGTCCAAAATACACGCGCACTTCGGGAATCATCCGCGCGAGTCCGCGCAAAACTATCTCTGCATAATGCGGCGCAATTGGCGGCGGCTCGGCAAATTCGGACGCGCGCGCGTCGTACGTCCACAACGCCATGATGCTTGGATTGTCCGCCGTTCCTTTTGGCAAAAAATGAACGCCGCCCGGAAATTCAGCGCAGAGCCAACGCGTTTCGGTTGACGCGCCAAAGCGGGCGCGTTCCGCTGCGCTCCATTCCAATTCTTGCGCGTCGTCCCACAAAAGCAAATCGGCATAGCGCGGAAAAACACGCGCCGTATCGCGCAGTGTAATTTTGGCGTGCAGCTCGTTGTAGACGGGCAATTCAATTTCGAGCATACGCGCAATCTCTGGCAAAAGCGGACCTGCGGCAATGACGAGCGTGCGCGTAGAAATGTGCGCGCCCGAAGCGAGCGAAACGGTTTCGATGCGATTGCCGCGCGTGGAAATTTTTTCAACGCGGTCTCGGAGAAGTTGTACGCCGCGCGCGCGGGCTTGCGCGAGCAGCCAATTACCCAGCGCGTGAGAATCAAATGCGCCGCAGCGTCGAACATGCAGCAGCGCAACGGCGTCCGGCGTTACACGCGGATACAGCTCGCGAATCGTTTCGGGATTGGTGATAAGGTCGGTGCCGTTGACGAATGAATTCGCCATGACGATAGAAGCGAGATAGTCTTGCCGGTTGTGGTGTTCGCGGAATTTGCCGACGCCGCGCTGTTCGGCATCGCGCGCGAGGGCGCGCCATGTCTCAATTTGAGATTCGCGCGCGGTGAGATACATGTACCCGTTTTGGGATAATTGAATCGCATGATTCGTTTGCGTGTCAATCTCTTGAAGCAAATCTATCGAACGATTGAGCAAGCGTACCATCGCGTCGCCCGGACCGGGAAACCAATTGCGGTACGCCATGGTGCCGCGACTGCTCGTAAGTGAAAGCGGCGCGCGTTCATCCACCAGCGCGATGTTTTTGAGATTGTGCTTGACGGCGAGGTGATACGCGACGGCGATGCCCGCCATGCCCGCGCCGAGAACCACGATATCCGTTTGGCTCGCCATGTGGAGAATTATAAAACAAAAGGACGGATGGAATCCGTCCTCATGGTAAAGCGTTCAATCGTTTTTCCCATTTCTCTCTTATCGTCTTGTATATCGCTTCGGATATTTCACCATTCGCTAAACGCACATCAAGTTTATCCAGCAACTGTTGAATTTCCGCGCGCGTTGGAGGAACGGTCAATGCGTTCATACTTGCGCGGGCGTCAAACGCGTTTGAAAACGCGTCGCCGAGCGCGCGACTCATCATGCCGCCAAGCGCGAGTCCCGCGCCGAATTTGATGAAATCGGAAGTGTCCATATTCAAATATCCTCCGGCGTTAGTCCCGTTCTCTTGGCAATGCGCGCAAGCATGACGAGTCCGATTTCCTCACCATCGTGGAAGGCAAAAACATAATCGTGCCAACCCTCGCGTTCGAGGGTGCGATGCGAACCGGATTGACGCTTGATGCTCCATCCAATACGCAAGAGCGCAGCGAGTACGCGTGATGCTTTGGCGGATTTCCATGGCCTCATGTTGTTGCAAATGAAATATCGAACGGCGCAGGTACACTCTCGCCATGGTCGATTCGGTCCGCAATGACACGCAGCGCGAGCGCTTCCGCTTTTGCAGCTGCTTCTTGGCGTGTATTGCCGTAGACGATGACGCCCGGTAATTCAATTACTTCGGCAATCCAACGCCCATCTTGTTCCTGTTCGTATTCGATATTGAATCGCATTGTATGCGCCTCCAGCGTTTCGATTATAGCACGAACAAAAAAACCTTTGACGCGTTGGCTGTCAAAGGTTTTTGAAATTTTTTTATCCGCCCATATTCTTGAGGCGTTCTTGCCATTTAGCGGTCATGGACTTGTAGGTCTCTTCGGAAATTTGACCGTTCGCAAAACGCATGTCGAGATTATCGAGCAGCGCTTGAACATCTTGAACAGTTTGCGGCGTGCCGGCGCCAGCGCCTGCGCCGCCTCCACCTCCGCCTTGTACGCTGCTGCTTGCAGGATTGCGCAACGCGTCGCCCAACGCGCCCGCCATCATCGCACCCATGCCCAGTCCTGCGCCGACGCCGACGCCCGTGCCGGTCGCGCCGCCGCTTTGGTTTTGCGCGGCGTCGCCCAACGCACGCGCGGCTTTGAATTTCAAATACGCGTCCATATTGCCAATCGCGCCCATTGCCGCGCGTTCGTCAATTGCTTTGGACGTTTCTTCGGTGGGCGTAATTGCGGTGACATAGAATTGCAGTAACGCCAGTCCGAGCGCGGCAAAGTCGTCCGCGAGATTCGCTTTGGAACCCGCGCTGACTTCGTTATAGAGCGATGGCAAATCGAGCAGCGATTTTTGTTGTTCGCCGAGCAGGTCCGCGAGTTTGGAAACAATCATTGTCCGCAAATAATCGGCAATTTGGTCTGTCGTGTAAATGCCTTGCTGCCCGACAATGACATTGACAAAAACTTGCGGGTCTTTGACTTGGTACGCATAGGCGCCAAACGCGCGCAGCCGCGCCATACCAAATTCGGGGTCACGAAACGCAATCGGTTCGGGTGTGCCCCATTTTTGGTCAAGGAATTGTTTCATGTTCACAAAGAACACGTCGGCGGGAAACGGCGTTTTGCCGCTGGTGGCGAGACCAATAATGCTGGCAAGAATCGGAATATTGGCAGTGGTTAGAGTATGCCGTCCCGGACCAAACACGTCGAGCGCTTTGCCATCGCGAAAAAATACCGCCGTTTGGCTTTCGCGGACAATCACTTGCGAACCGAGACGCAAATCGCCGGGGTCGCCGGGCGGCGGTTCACGATGTACAATCTCGCGCCCGGTTTGGTCGTCGAATTGAACTACATCAATAATGCGTGCCATAAGACCTCCAGTATTGAGCAATGAGCATTGAGCTATGAGTATTTTACACGTTTCGTGCTCAACACTCAACACTCAATGCTCAACGCTGGTTTTTTATTTTCCCATCTTGGCTTTTAACGCGGCGAGCTGGTCTTCGACTTGTTTGTCGGTGCCGAGTTTTGCGAATTCATCTTCGACGGATGTTTTCGTTTCGGCAACTTCTTCGTCCGCGTCCGCGCGCGCTTCCATGTGACGAATCTTGCGCTCCATGCGGTCCAATTCGGACGCGTAATCGGCGGTGTTGGCTTTGTTGGTCACTTGAGTGATTTTGCCTTTTGCCTGTGCCGCGCGCGCACGCGCCACGAGATTGTCACGGTTACGCAACGCCTGGTCATATTTCGATTTCAACAGCTCGCGTTTGGATTTCAATTCCGCGACCGCGCTCTTTTGCCCTTCCAATTGTTTTTCATAGATGGACGCCTGTTCGGTATAGTCGTTCACGCGCAGTAGCGCTTCGCGTGCGAGGTCATCGCGTTCTTTGGAAACGGCGAGTTCGGCTTTGGATTGCCACGCCTGTTGGTTGCGTTTGGCGGCGTCGAGGTCGCCTTCAATCATCTTTTGCTGCGCGATTTGGTCGGCGATGTCGGAATCGGCTTGACGCAGTGCGTCATTCATGTCGCGAATGATTTGGTTCAACATGGCTTCCGGGTCCTCCGCGCTGTCGAGCATGTCGTTGATGTTGGCGCGAATGATATTACTGATGCGGTCAAATACGGTAGGCATTTTTTTCTCCTTGAGAATGTAGCAGGTAAAAGGTATCAGGTAGCAGGGGGGAAATATTCCCTACTACTTGCTACTTGCTACTTATAACTTGCGGTACAGTTTCACTTCAAATGGGTCAACGACATTGCCGGCTTGGACACGGACTTCGGTGCCCCAATCTTCCACATAGAGACGCGCGCCGCCATCCGCGTTGTAGCGGTGATAGTTTACCGAGCCGCTTTGGTTGCCGCTCGCGCCTTCCACCTGGACATTTGCTGCGCCCTTTTCCGCGACGGTGTAATTTTTTCCATTGAACGAAATGGTTTCGGGCATCGGCGCGGGTACGCTGAATTGTACTTCGTCGGCAACGGCGAGTTCGTTGTTGGGTCCGACGCGCAGCCATTTTTGGTTGTCGCGGTCGCGCAACAAGTACGCGTAAAATGTTCCCGACGCGACGGAATAGGTAACGCGTCCCGCGACAAGATAGTCTGTTTTGTCGAACGAAATGGCGTCGTTGAGTTTGAGTTGTTCGTACGGATTCGCTCCGGCAGGCGCGGGAATTTGTTTGTCCTTGAGGGCGCCGAGCGGCGACGCGGAAGGCGCGGGGCGTTTGCCCAACGCGACAAATTCTTGACGCGCGTCGAGGCGTTGATTCAGCGCGTCGAGTTCATCGCGCAGCGCATAATACGCCGCGCCCGTGTCCTCTTTCGCGCGCAGCGCGTCCTGCAATTTGTCCAAAACGCTGGCTAATTCATCCACGCCGTTCGCGAGCGAGGCGTCGAATTGATAAATCAAATCGAGGTCGGCTTCTTGAATTTGCGCGGCGTCGAACCAACCGGCATATCCCGACGGCGCGACGCGCAAGCGCGAGATGAAACGCGAAAGTTGTTGATTCGCGCTTTCGAGGTCAGAAACGAGCGCGAGTTGTTTGGCGCGCACCGCGTCTTGTTGAATGCGCGTCAAGTGGTCGCGCTGTGCATTGTATTGACCGGTCAGTCGCTCGCGCAAAATGCGGTCGGCGTCGCGGCGTTGGTCTTTGGCGTGATAACCCGCGTAACCCGGAATCGCATTCGCAATGCTGGTGACAGTTGATTTCAAATCGCCCATGTGAATTTCCTTTTGCAATGAATGTCTCTAGTTGATACGTGATACCAAGAGACGCGTTACGTATTCGGTTGTCCTTGTGGCGGAACGGGTGTGGCAGTGGTTTGCGGCGCGTTCGGTGGAATGAAAAGTTCCACGCCACAGTACGGACACTTGACAATGCCTTTGCCCACAATTTCGCGCACGCCGCCGCAATTCGGACATTTGTTGCTGCCTACGCGCGACGCGTCTTGCGAATAGAACGTCGCGTTTTTCCAATCAATATAGCCGCTGAACAATCCCTGCTGAACCAATTCGTAAATATAGTTTTGCACTTGGTCGCGATTCAAACGCTGTTCTACCATGATGGTGTTGAGCGTCACTTTGCCTTGCGCTTGAATCATGCCGAGCAAGCGTTCCTTTTGGCGCACGACCACCATTTCTTTTTCTTCGGCGCTGCCGCGCAAGAAAAGAAAGACCCCGACGCCCGCCAAGAGCAAAAGCGGGATGACACCGAACGCGCCAATGCCGAGAATCGTCGCCGCAGTCGTCGTTTGCCCGGACGCTGCGCCCGAACCGACAAAGAGGGACACAACGCCGCAGATGACGAGCCCGACGACGATGAGAATCATGCCGATTGTTTTTCCGCCGCCTATCATGTTAATAACCGGAGACTTGAGACTAGAGAAATGGTGCGTTGACAATCTCTAGTCTCCAATCTCTAATCTCCAATCTTGATATCCTATCCGAATCCCGACGAACCGCCGCCGCCACCACCACCGCCGCCGCCACCGCCGCCGGACCAACCGCCGCCGCCGCCGCCCGAACTTGAAGGCGCACTGGTGAAAACAGAAGATGTGGTGTTGAGCATCGAGAACAGTCCATCGCTCATGGCATTCAGCCCGCGAAAACCGGCGGCGGACGCTTCATTCAACGACGGCACTCTGCCGCCGCCACTTCCGCCGGGCATGGCATCGCCTGCGCTCAAGGTGCCGCCGCGATAGGAACGCCCATAGCCGTATCCGCCATACGGATAGTACCACGGCGGCGCGGGTGTATCTACTGCCGCGAACTTGTTGACCCAACTGTGTTCAAGACCGAACGCAATCGCGTACGGCAGATATTTGTCAAAGAGGTCTTGAGCTTGGGCGACGTTGGTATATTTTTCAATGTTGGCGAGATAGCGTTTGAACGCGTTCCACTTTGCCGCCGCCGTTGCGCCCGCGTCAGTACGTTTGGGCATGAACTGCGCGAGAATCAACAACCCCGCGCCCAACAATCCGAAAACAACCAACGGGCAAAAAGCAAGCGGCGTCAAATCCGCGAGCGCGCCCAAGCTGACAAAACCGATGCATCCCAACACAACCAACGCGACCACTCCGAGCACAGAATACCGCGTGCGCGTATCTTGCGGACTCGATTTGAAATAACCCGCGCGCACGGTCTCATCGTACATTCGCTTTTTGATGTCGGGAAGATATTTGTAAAATTTTTCTTTCAAGTCCGACAAGTCGCGTTCGCGTCGTCCGCCAAAAAGTTTGCTGATGAGCGCTTGTTCGTAATCGCGCAGGTCATCTTCATTGCCCACGCGTTCAAAGGTGAAATCGCGTTTGGTGCCGATGCCCAAAAAGCCGGGTTCGGAGGTTTCCGTCATTTTGATGACGCCGCGTCGCGCGAGGTCAATAATCGTGGCGATGATATCCTGCATGTCCGCGCGTTCGTCGAGCAGCACGCCGGCTACGCCCGGCGGGTCATTCGTTGGCGGAGTCGGATAGTACTCGGCGACAACTCCGGCGGGGCGGTCGCGTCCGCGCGTGTACCACAAAAGATACAAACCGAGTCCGCCGCCGAGCAAGAGAATTCCCGAAAGCACAAGCGCGATAAAGTTATAGAGCGGTTCGGTCGCGCGCCGAAAATCATCTGCGGCTTGCCAGGACGAAACGCTCGCGTTCACAATGCCGTGTGGAAACTGCGCGCGCAGTTCCCATTCATCGCCGGCGGTGAAATTGCTGCCCGTAAAGATAACGGTGTTGCCGTCCACGACACGCGCGTTTTGCGGATGGTCGCCGCCGTTTTCGTAGGTGGTTGCTTTGATGTCGGACGCGGAAGCGTTGCCGGGAATGTGCAGTGTAACGGTGGAGGCGTTAATTGTATATTGTCGGTCGCTTTCAATGAACTTCCAAAAGAATTGGTCGCCGGCATCGTACACGCGCAAACCGCCATCTATTGTGTATTCGAGGGTGAACGTTCGCGTTTGATTGGTCGTCGGTGGAAAAAACCATTTGATACACTGTTGACCATTATCGTCCGTGTAGAGTGTGTATGTGTTGGCGCGACTGCTGGAGATGCCTGAATAATCGCGTCCGTTTTCACTGACTCCCCAATTCGAAATGCGGTCCAGATTATTTTTTGGGATGCAGCGAAAGGCAAATGTAAATGAGCCGCCGATAAATTGTACAACCCATGTTTCGCGAAATTCCATCGCGCCGTCAGACTGACGGATGGTGACATCGCCATCGCGGCGCTGCACGACGACGGATTTGCTTTGGGCGAACGCAACCGAAGTGGTGAGAACAACTAGAATGAGGAACGCAAACAGTGGGATGAGAAACGCGCGCAGATTTCGGTTCACAGTACGACTCCGTTAGAGATACATTCACATTATAGGACAATCATTCAAAATGAAAAGAGTGTTGCTTGGAAATTTACGCAGAGAGAATTCAAATGTAACGTGCCTCACGGCAGCAGGGAAGGAGTGGAAATAGCGCGCCATTTCTTGCCCTCAATGCGTTGGGATAAATCCACGTTGAGATGACCATCGCGGATTACAACAACATATTGATTCAAATTTTGAACGGTGATGTCTTGGGCATATAAACTCTCATTGATGTATTCGCCGTTCAAGCTGTACTTGAATCCGGTACAAGGGTCCTCAAAACGACTTGTCACGGGCTGGTAGCGGTAACTGCAATGGGTGTTGTACGAATCGGGCGTGACGCCATCAAAGGCATACCAGTCGTTATCTGCATAAACGACCCACACCGTAACGCGCATGCCGTCTTCGGCAATCAAATAATGCGGCGTTGGCTCGGTGATTTCTAAATCTTGAATCGGACCCAAATCATGCCAATCGCCGCGCGGCGAAAACATGCGCGTGCCCATCCAGAGAAAAACAATACCCAATCCCACCAGCGTGAGAACAAAAAGATAGCCCGCTGCCTCGCGCCAAGTCAACGCGGAGGGCTTTTGCTTCGCAATCATTTTTCAATAGGCGCCGCGCGCAGTGAGCAGCGCGGGAATGGTCTTGAGCAAAATCCACATATCGAGCCAGGGCGACCAATTTTCGATATAGTACAAGTCGAGCATGACCATTTCGTCAAACGTCAATTCACTGCGCCCGCTCACCTGCCACAAACCGGTAACGCCGGGCGCAACATCGAGGCGGCGTTTGTGCCATTCTTCGTACAAGGCGACTTCGTTGGGCAATGGCGGACGCGGACCGACGAGCGACATTTCCCCGCGCAGCACGTTAAACAATTGCGGCAGTTCGTCAAGCGAAGTGCGGCGCAGCCACTTGCCCACACGCGTCATGCGCGGGTCGTTGCGAATTTTGAACAAGGGTCCGGACGCTTCGTTCAAATGAAGCAGCAATTCCTTTTCCTCGTCTGCGCCCACCCGCATCGTGCGAAACTTGTAGGCGGTGAAAAGTTTGCCGCCGCGTCCGACGCGCTGTTGTTCAAAAATGACCGGACCGGGCGAAGAGAGTTTGATAATCAACGCGATGATGGCGGTGGGCATCAACAAGACGAGAAAGAGGAGGAGCGCAATGATAACATCCATCACGCGTTTGATAGAGAGTGCGCCGCCGCTGATGGCGGCATCTTTGACGCCGATGAGCGGGATGCCGCCGACCGCATCCACCGCGATTTTTGAAAGTGAAAGCTGAAATAAATCGGGAACGATTTTGACGCGCGCGCCCGCGCGTTCGGCGTGCTCCATGATGCGGACAATTTTTCCGCGTGCGTGCCACGGCAATGTAATAATCACTTCATCAATCGCGTTCTCGCTCAAAAGACGGGGCAGTGCGTCGGTACTGCCGAGCAAACGAAAAGTGCCAATCGTGGTTTTGCCAGGGTCGTCGTCCAAAAAGCCCATGATGCGATACCCTAAATCGGGCTGCGCGAGCACATTCCGCATAATGGCGCGTCCGATTTCCCCCCCCCCCACAATCAATGCGCGGTCAACGCCAATGCCGCGTTTCCGCAGCGAACCGAGTACCATGCGTATCACAACGCGCACGGAGGTCAAAAACAAAACAATCAAAATCCCCGCATACAAATAAATGAGCCGCGAGTAAAATTGTGGACGAAAGAAAAAAAAGATGAAAACGAGAATGACAATCCCGGTAAAAGTCGCGGTGAGCAGACCATACATTTCTTCAAGCCACGTTCGCCCGCGCACATAATTATAGATTCCTTCGATGCGATAAATGGCAAGCAAACCGACGCTCAGCAACAAGCTAATGGGGATATATTCGGTATAGCGCACGTAGTTTGCTTCCGCCACGGTAATGGGAAATCGGAATTCGTAGCGAACAATGTAGGCAAGCCAAAACGCGGCATTGATAAGCAGAAAATCAATCCCGACTTGGACAAGCATCAAAGTGCGCGCGTGTCGTTGCATAGTTGTCAGTTTGAAACGGGGCGCAGGAGCGAAATCGGCTTTTCCATTCCCAATGCCAGACGATAAGTTTGGGCGGTGACCTGGGCGGCGCGCGTCCAAGAAAATTGGCGCGCATAGGCGGGACCGCCTAATCTCATTTCATGACGCAGTGCGTCATCGCTCAAAACGCGTTCGAGGGCAGCGGCAATCTGTTGGGGCGATTGGGGGTCAATCAACAATGCCGCGTCGCCCACCGCTTCGGGCAGTGATGAGACGTTGGACGTGATGGTGGGCGTTCCACAAGCTAATGCTTCGAGCGGCGGCATTCCAAAGCCCTCGTATTGCGAAGGATAAACCAACGCGTCCGCCGCCCGATACCACAGGGGCAATTCGTCGTGAGGCACAAAGCCGGGGAATATTATTTGCTTCTCCAGACCTGTTTCGGCAATCGCGCGCGGAATTTCCTCGTCCATCCAGCCGCGTCCGCCTGCCAACACGAGCTGATGCGGAAAATTGCGCGCGCGTTTTGCGATGGCGAACGCGCGAAGGAGCGCGGGAATATTTTTGCGGGGCTCGCGTGTGCCGATAAACAAAACAAAATGTTCGGGTAGACGCTTGGCGCGTCGAAACGCGTCGAGCGTTTCCGAGTCCACCGCTTGAAAAAATTCCGCGCCGACGCCCGGATACGCCACGTCAATTTTATCTTCGGCAACGTTCAAAAGTCTCACTGCATCACGTTTTGTGCTTTCGGAAATTGTAACAAGGCGACGCGCGCGTTGCGCGGAAACGCGTGTGCCGAGTTTCAAATAGAGGCGCTGTAAGGGCGGGAAATATTCAGGATACAAAAAAAAACTCATGTCATACAGTGTAACCACGCTTGGCGTGCGGTTAAAGAAGGGCGTAACATAGGCGAGGGAATGCAATAGCGCATAATTTTTTTGCCAGAGGTCAAAGGCAAACAATGTTTGTTCCCAGAAAATCCGCGCCATCGGTTTGTGGACGGGAAGGCGCGTGGTGTGAAATGAAAAATTAGAAAGGAGGGCAGGCGCGCGCGGCTCGGTTGCATAGACATCGAATTGAAAATCGGCCGCGTCGAGAGGCAATTCGCGCAAGAGGTAAAGAATATAACGCGCGATGCCTGCCGAACGATACCCCTCGTTGATTCGTAACAATTGCGCGTTGAGGGCGGCGCGCGGACGTACTGCTTGCATCAAGGGCATTATAACAGAATTATTTTTTTCCTTGCTCCATTAATTGCACATACAGCGCGTAGGTTTCATCCACGACGCGTTGTTCGGAAAAGAGTGTGCGGGCGCGTTCCACACCACGCGCACCGAGCGCTTGGCGACGCGCATCATCTTGGATGAGCTCTTGAATCGCTGTGGCAAGTGCAGAGATATTTCCTTCGGTCACGACTATACCGGCATCGCCCAGTACGTTTGGAATTTCGCCCGAATCGGAACCGATAACCGGAACCCCGCACGCCATCGCTTCCATGATCACGCGTCCGAATTGTTCCTTCCAGTTTGGCTGAGTGAGGGAAGGCACCACAAGCAGGTCGAGTGAATTGTAAAATTGCGGCATCTCTTCGGATGCAACCCATGGCATAAAATGAATCCGCGCGCCGATTTGGAGCGAGCGCGCGAGCTGCTCCAATGAAGCGAACAGCGGACCGCTTCCCAAAATTTTTAGCTGCCAGTTTCCGGACACCGTGGCGAGCGCGCGCAGCAAGACCTCAATCCCTTTTTCACGCACCAGCCGACCGGCATAGCCAATGGTCAGGGGTGTTGAGTGCGCACGAGGAATCGGCTGAAACGCCATCGGGACACCGAATTGTGGAATCACGCAAAGCGGTTTCGCAAATCCTTTCTGTCTCAAAATTTTTGCGGCTTCGGCGTTTCCGGCAATGGCGGCATCGACGTTCCGGTACACCATTTGTTCAAACCAGGCAAAGGGTGGAGGATAATGGCGCGAGATATTTTGCCAAGAGAAAAACAAGATGCGGGCTCGGCGGTTCAACCGGCGCATCGCACGCAGCGCCAAGTATGTTGCAAGATTGTAGGGTTCTTCGTCAATGTGCAAAACATCCGGTTGAACTTGGTCCAGAATTTTTGCAAGCGTGGGATAATAATGGAGATGAAAATGTCCGTTGAACCGGATGGGCGCGACGATGAGGTCATAGCCACTTGTGTGTTTGCGTTCGAGTGTCATGGTGCCGCGTTCATCCCGCCATGCGGGGGGAACGACGACAGCCAGTGCAAGATTTGGTTTTGCAGCAAGCAAAGTCAGCTTGGTTTGATACTGACCGACGATGCAAGCTTTGGAAAGCATGAGCACACGCATAGGCAGCAGATTATAGCGCACATTGATTGGCAAGCAGCGCGCGCAACCAGAAATTCGCCGCGCATCGCGCCATAATTTTAAGGGAAAATTGAGCAGAGGGTATTGACAAAGTTTTCACCAGTGATATAATGCACGGCGCTCGTGAGAAATTGCGAGCGAACGATAACAAACTAACACAGGAGGTCAAAGAGAACAGCGGATCGCTTCGCAAGGAAAACAAAATTTCCTCGTGTCTCTTTGTCTCCGCCTTTAGCGATAGTGTGAACACTCGCAAAGGCGGTTTTTGTTGTCTGTCGTGATGTGAGTTATCGCGGGTACCTTAACAGTTAAAGAGTGGAAGGAAAGAGTGCGAGAGCGCCTGTGTAAGATTCTGGTGGGAGTAGACCACTGGAGTCACTTTTGAGAAGCAACAGAGAATCTATAGGATTCAGATCAAACGGAGAGTTTGATCCTGGCTCAGGATGAACGCTGGCGGCGTACCTAACGCATGCAAGTCGAACGGGGATTTGTAGCAATA
>JAKOPZ010000214.1 GCA_029778615.1 Chloroflexota bacterium
CATTAGTCACAAGTTAAGGTGAAGCGGAGTTTGTCAAGACCCCGCCTCTAGTTTTTCTGGTTGTCCGTTTGCGTTTGAGAACGCCGAGCCACTGGGCATTGTCCGCCAAATAACGCACGACGTCATTTGCTTCGCCGCGCTGATAAGCTTGTGTGAAGAAATACAGACTCCGATACACCATTTCGAGCGACACGGCGGCAAAGGGCTGATTCAACGCGGCAGCCACCGCATCGGTGAGGTCAACCAACACGGCTGAGCTAAACCCAAAGCACCGGGGAGAATAACCTACAGAAATCTACAGGTGTCATCTCTTGAAGATATTGCTAAACTCGTCGGCAATATAGGTTGCTGTTTATTTGCAGATGCGCGATTGCAACATCTGCCTTTGAGTGAGGTTGCCAATGCCTTGGTTTCGCTTTATTCGTTTTCTGTTTATCCTCCTTGGTATCGTTCTGCCAGAATTGCTCTTCACTGCACCGGACATGGTGACCGCTGCATTCCAACCGCCCGCGCCCCATCGCAGGTTGCCGAATGTTCATTCCCAAATCACCACCTTTTCGAAAAACCCGCGTGCTTTGGCATTGAACTCATTACCCGGCGTACTCTCTGCCAATTGCGAACCCACCTGGAAAACCCTTTCCAGCCCAAATGTCGCGGATTGGCCCAACAGTACTCTCTCTGATGTCAAGGCAATTTCGACAAACGATGTGTGGGCTGTCGGCATTTATTGGGGTTCAGCAGAGCCGCCAACGTTGACAATGCACTGGGATGGTGAAAAATGGCGCATCATCCCAAGCCCGAGTCCCGGCTTGTTCAAAAGCGAACTCGTCGCGATTGATGGAACGGCTTCGGATGACTTGTGGGCGGTTGGCTATACCGAAGAATTGAATGATGAAACGCACACGCTTGCTTTGCATTGGGACGGTACTGCATGGCAGACAATTCCCAGTCCAAATCCGTATGCCGTTGATAACTGGCTGACCGATGTGGTTGCCGTTGCGCCTGATAACGTTTGGGCTGTAGGTTGGGGACGCGATGGGATAACCGACACAGATTTCACTCAGCCACTTTTCCTGCACTGGGACGGCGCAGACTGGACACCCGTAAGCGCCCCGCAAATTGAAAATGCAGACCATCATCTCGCCGCGATTGATGCGAATGGCGCGAACGATATTTACGCCGTGGGCAATTACAGTTATTATGACGAGAATTTGGATGACGAATTTGTTCTCACTTTGATACTGCATTATGACGGTGCGAACTGGACGATCATTTCATCACCAAATCCCGCTACCCATTCCAATGGTCTGGCAGCAGTTGAGACCATCGCCGCGAATGATGTCTGGGCAGTTGGCGCGTACACACCACAGAACTCGAATTCTCCCCGGACGCTTACCCTCCATTGGGACGGCGCAAGTTGGAACGTAATCGCCAGCCCAAACCCCGCGCCGAACTCAAATACGCTTGTTGGTATCAAGGCATTTGGTTCCAGTGAACTATACACAGTCGGAACAATATTCTATCCCACCCAAGTGCAGAGTCTTGCTTTGCGCGGCAATGGGAACGCATGGCATCAAGAAACAACTCCTATAACCAACGAGGTCGGACATTATCTCTCCGGTATAGATGGTGTAGCGGCTTCCGACCTTTGGGCAGTCGGCAGGCGATACAACCCTGGCAAATTTCGCACTTTGGTCCTGCATCGCGCTCCGCCGATTGCGCGCGCCGCGTTAGAGCTGCCTGTAAACAATGCGGTGATTTTTTCCAACAAGACTGTGCTCGATTGGAAAGAAAGCACTTGCGCGTCATTTTACATGCTCGATGTGCGCCGCGACTCGAAAACCGGAAGTCAAGTCATCTTTCGTGACAATCTTGACACAACACGCGTCAAACTCAGACACCTGGCAAAGGCAAATTATTTCTGGCGTGTCCGTGCATGTAACGCCGACGCGTGCGCGGCTTGGTCCAAATGGCGTAGTTTTAAAAAAGGATAAAACACTTTTGAAAGCCGGTTTTCCAGAAAATGGATTTGCGCTGACGTATCCTCCAAATTTGCCCCCCACAAAAATTTTCCTATAATCCGCGCGTACCTACACCCTTTTTAATGGAGGCATGTTCCATGAACGACCCGACTGCTCCGCTTGTTCGTACCGAACGCAAACCGCGCATGCAAAACGCGCGCCGCTGCCCCGCCCGCGATGCAGGAGAACGCGACGTCACCCAAATTCCCCTCACCGCGCGCGAAATCCAAATCTTGAGATTGATTATGCAAGGACATTTGAATAAAGAAATCGCAAGCGAGCTAACTATCACCGAACGCACCGTATGGTTTCATTGCGGCAATCTCTTTGCAAAATTGGGCGTCGAACGACGCACCCAAGCCGCAATGCGCGGATATGATATGGGATTTCATTTGACCACCGAATTGCTCTGAACGAACGGTTGAAAACTTTTGCTCGAAATGAAACGCCGCATCGAAAAATGATGCGGCGTTCTTGTTCCGTCACTTTGGTTTCACTGCGCGTTCTTTTTAATCTTGAATTTTTGCCACGCACTCGCCGCGCAACCTTTCGCATTGCACGCTTTCAATTGCGCGTAATACGTTTGCCCTGTTTCCAGTGGCGCGGTCAAAAATTCCGTGCCGTTCTTGATAGTCTTTTTCGCAGCGCGCGCTCCATCCGTCGAACCTTGCTTTACGAGCACTTTATATTTCGTCGCGCACGTCACCGCGTCCCAATCCAACAGCACCGCGCGCGTATTCAATTTCGCATTCGGCGCGGGTGCAAGCAGTGTCGGCGCGTTCGGTTTGGACACCGCGCACGGGTCGGGTGTGTTTGTTACCGTTGGCGTCACCGTCGGCGTGGCAGGCGTAGTGGTTTGTGTGGGCGTTGCCGTTGGCGCTTCACCATCGGGGCTCGCTTCGTCGTCCATCCCCATTACCTCGATTTCGTTCAACGCCGCAACCTTGCTCCAATACCAATAGCCCGCTGTAGAATTGATAGTAAAGCGCAGCTTGTCCACGATGATGGGCAAATTGAACGTGACGAGCGTGCCACCTTCCGCGTACGAATTCACTTGCCCCACATTCAACGACTGCACGGTTTGTCCGTTCAAGCTCAACGCCAACGTGCCGCCCGTAATGTGATACGGCGTCGTTTCCGGTCCTTGCCCAAAGCCGCCCCAATCGCCGCCCGTCGCAGGCGGACCGATGAGTTTCACCGATTTGATTTTGACGGGCGAGTCCCATTTCAATTGAATCCACTCGCCCGCCGCGCTCCCGTTCGTATCGTGTTCCGCCGACATCCAACCGTTTTCTTCATCCTGCATGTTCGGGTCTTGCGCGGTCGTTCGTTCCGACGAATTCTTGTCTTGTGGCACAAACGCGCCACCGTTCAACACCTTTGTCAATCCGCCAACGGGCGCAGGCAGTAAATTGCCATCGCGCGCGGGATTCGGCGGACCGCCATTTGGAATTGGAATAAAGCCGCGTCGGTCGTTCACGCGTGAGGGGTCAAAGGGTTGATACGGGTCGTCGGGATGGTCTTTGGATGACGCGGTTGCTTGCGCGTACGGCGCAACATTCGTCCAACCCGCTGTCGCTTCCGCTTGATTCGTAATCGAACCGCTCACATGTCCAAAATGACAGCCGATGCACGTGACCGTTTGACCGGGACGCGCGTAGGCGTTGCCTTGCGCGATGGAAATGTAACCGCGATTCCATCCGCTCACCGCGCGCCCCTCCGCATCGCGCAGCACAATGAACGCGGGCACGTCGGCGGGAATCTGCGCGGTAAATTCGCCGCGCGCAGAGACGGGAACGGTGGTGTATTTCACCGCGCGCACTTGAACATCTTGCTTGAACACATCGCACGGGTCGGGATAACCCTGCCCGTAACAATACGCGCCCGTAAATTGATTCGCGTCAATATAAATATCCGCGAATTTAATCGAACCGGGGGGGGGCGAATTGTTGATGTACGGCAGACTCAACGGCGCGTTCGCGTACACGTTCGGATTGTGAATCGTTGCGGTCTGGATGCTGCCCGAATTTTTTTGTGACCAGCCATATTGATTCGGAAATAAATCGGCAGGCACATTCCATTGACGCGGGTCATCGTCCGGCGTCGCGTTGAATTGGTCGCTCTTGCTCATCCAACCGGTGCGCGCGACAATCGGTTTCGCATCCATCGCGTCCGCTTTGCCAATGGTTAATGCAAGTTCGCTTTTTGAACTTCCATTAACATTCATCGTGAACAATTTGTATTGCAGATTCGAGCCCTGCAAATCAAAACGGCGTCCCGTCACCGGGTCGTTATAGCTTCCACTCGTCGGCAAAGAATTGTCCGCCGCGTTCGCGTACGAAAACAAAATTTTTCCATCCGGCATTCCGGCGGGATGAAGCGCATACGGCGGACTGTCGTCGCCGTGCCCCCACGCTTTATCGTACGACAAGCCCGCAATCGCATCGCCCGCATTCGCGTACAACATATCCACCGCCGCGCGCGCGACACGAATTCCCGTTTTCTGCGTGGAATGCACCATCGTACTGTCTTGCTGCGAAGTGAACGCAATCAACATTTCGCCATTGTTGAAAACGAGCGCGGGCTGCGCAGCAGTGTACGTATCGTGTCCGTCGTCTTCGGTGCGCGCCCATTCCGAATACGGCGTAAACGCGAAACGTTCAAACCCGCTGCCGTCGGGATTCACCGCGTGCAAATGCCACGCATTCGGACCGACGCGAATTTCGTCGCCGTTTGGTAATTTGCCGCCGGGCGGATTAAAGGTCGCGTCGGGGTTTGCATAAATCAATGTCCCATCGCCGAGCGTGTGGTCGGTATCGCGATTGTCAATGCGATTAAAAATTCCTTTGCTGCTCGGCTGATTGAAATTATTCCACCAGCGCGAAAACAAAATGCGTCCGTCGGGCAGCGGCGTCGGATGCAAAAGCCCGCCGCGTTCGGTGGTGATGCGGTGCAAATTGGAACCGTCGCTGTTGACGATATACAAGTTGTAATCGTAGCGCGCATCATAATGCGAACGCGAAGGATAGCGCGTGGACGAAAAGACGATGCGCCCATCCGCCAGATACGCGGGAAACAAATCATTCCAAAAATGGTACGTCTCGTAATTCCCGTAATCGTATCCTTGACTGTTGTTGTTGGGAACGCTTGTGAACGTGCGGTCGGGAATCGGAATTTTGCGAAAGTTGTTTCCGTCCACGCCGATTTCGTACAGGCGCCAACCAAAACTCGCGGCATCGGAATCTATTGTCGTCGCGCCCGCGAAAATAATTTTCGTTCCGTCAAACGAAACATCGGGCGACTGCACATCAATCAAATTGCCCGTCGCCGCGCTCGGATTCGCGCCGTCCACCAACGTCGTCAGCGAGCCGTCCGCGTGGCGAATCATCAATTTCGATTTCGGCGCGAACTTGGGCAAACCCGAACCGAATTGTCCGGCGGGTCCCACTTCAGTATGAAAAATATCATCTGCGGTCGCGAGATGCTGACGCGCGACAAACACAATATCCGTCGCGGCAAACACACGCGCCGCCGAGCTAAAAGAAAACGCGAACACGCAAACGACCAGCGCGGCGAGACCGAGAATTCGCAAAAGACGAAATGGGCGCATAAGAAAAAAGGGGATGTCGTTTTCGGAGCGCGCGTTGAAAACAACAGTCCCCCGCAGAATCAAAATGGAGCGTTCGCATTATAGTTTGCGAGTCCGTCTGCGCGAAATAGGACAATGATGCCAGAACAAAAAAATGCGGCGCACTTGCGCCGCATTTTGGAATGTGCGTTATTTTTTTCAGACGTGACAGGTTTCGGCGATGTAACCATCGCAAAAACCTGTTACGTCTTGAATTGAGGCGAGCTCGGCGTTAAAAACCTCCCGTCGCAATCAGCGTGCCGGTGGACGTTTTGACCTGCACGACCGCGCCGGCTTGGATGTTGGGCACTGCGTTGCCAAGATTCGTGTTCAGATTCAAACGCGCCGCGCCCAAACCATTCACGGTTGCCGAACCGACCTGCGCGCCGTTGACAAAAATGTTCACTTGTTTGCCCGCGAGCTTTTTGATGTTTTCCACTTCGGCCTGAAATTCGCGTTCGCTGCCTTTGGCTTTGTATGTCGCCGTGCCCTTGGCTCTGGGATACGCGCCGGCGGCTGTCAACGTGATGCGCGTTTTGTTGCCGCCGCCACCACCGCTCCCATGTTTGGCGAACGCCGCTTGAGACAAACTGCCGAGCATGACGGCGGCGACGAGAGCGGCGAGTAAGAACATTCGGGTTTTCATTTTCAAGGACTCCTTGTGCTTGGGCATTTCGGCAAAGCTTTGTTTGCCAAAATGCGCGGTGTGAATTGGAACGATTGACCGCATCTTAGCAGGAGCCGGGCGTTGGCGGAACGGACTGTGGTCTCGATTCGCGCTGCCGGAGGTCGGTAAAAAAATCCGACTTTGGTCCAGTATCCAAATCGGACGCGGGTGCTATAATCTCGTATGTAACGCTATCGGCTTGCCGCAAAATGTATTCCAAACTCGAATCCTGGTTTCGTGCGCGTTCGTGGGCACAACGTTTTTTGCTCGCGAGTTTTGTCATTCTTCTCGCCGGTATGGCAGCCATCGGCGCGTGGCTCGCTTCACAAATCGAACAAGGTGTGGTGCATCGCACAGCCGAAACGGCGGCAGTGTATGTGGACAGCGCGGTCGCGCCCTCGCTGCAAAGTCTGGCAAACAATGATTCGCTCGCCGCATCCGACCAAGCCAAACTCGACGAATTGTTTCGCGCGACACCGCTCGGCGAACGCATTCCTTCGTTCAAAGTGTGGACTCCGCAGGGACGCGTGGTGTATGCAACCAGCGCCAACATTGTCGGACAAACGTTTCCGATTGAAGGCGGACTGGCGCAAGCGCTGCGCGGACAGGTCGCCGGCGAAATCAGCGCGTTGGACGAACAAGAAAATGTGAGCGAACGCGCGCGCGGCAAGCCATTGTTGGAAATCTACAGCCCGGTCCGCCGCGAGGGTTCGGAAGAAATCATCGCCGCCGCCGAATTTTATCAAGCGGTGGACGAACTCGAACGCGACCTCGCCGCCAGCGTTCAACAAACGTGGCTCTTTGTCGGCGCGGTCACGATTGGGATGTACCTCTTGCTCGCGGGCTTTGTCCAAGTTGCCAGCAACACCATCGCGCGCCAAGAAAGCGAATTGACCGCGCAAGTGAATCGCCTGCGCGAGCTCTTGCGCACCAACGCGGAATTGGACGAACGCGTGCGCCGCGCCGCCGCGCAAACGACCGCGCTGAACGAACGCTTTTTGCGCCGCATCAGCGCGGAGCTCCACGACGGACCCGCGCAAGATTTGGGACTCGCCCTCTTGAAACTCGATAACGTCATCGCGCGCTGCGAGGCGCACGCCAAACAGGACAATACGCGCGAATTCGCGCAGGACGAAGCGGACTTGAATGTTGTCCAGCAATCGCTCAATCACGCGCTCCAAGAGATTCGCGCGATTTCAGCGGGCATGGGCGTGCCGCAGCTCAACCATCTCACGTTGAACGAAATTGTCGCGCGCGTCATTCGCACCCACGAGCGGCGCACCAACACACACGTCATTGTCGAAACAGAAAACCTGCCCACGCAAGTTTCGCTCGCCGTCAAAATTACACTCTATCGCGTGATTCAAGAAGCATTGACCAACGCGTACCGCCACGCGCAAGGCGTCGGACAGCGCGTCGCCGTGCGCGCGGTGGATGGTGAAGTACAGATTGAAATTGCCGACCAAGGACCCGGCGCGAACGGGGACGCGCCAACGGACGAGACCGAACATCTCGGCATCGTCGGAATGCGCGAACGCGTAGAAAGTTTGGGCGGCAGGTTCGAATGGCACAGCACGCCGCAGGGGACGCGCGTCCGCGCGCGTTTGCCCACGCGGGACGAGGAAACGCATGAGCGAAAAAATTCAAATCATCGTGATTGACGACCATCCGTTGTTTCGTGATGGCGTCGTCAACACGCTCAAGAGCGAAGCGGAGTTTGAAGTGGTAGCGGAAGGCACAACGGCTGCGGATGCCGTGCGGCTCGCAAGCGAACATCTGCCCGATGTGTTATTGCTCGACATTAATATTCCCGGCGGAGGTTTGAGCGCGGTGCCGAAAATCGCGGCAAACAGTCCCGTCACCAAAATTGTCATGCTCACCGCGTCGGAAGAAGAAGATGATGTTGTGCACGCGCTCAAGGCGGGCGCGCGCGGTTACATTGTCAAAGGCGTTGCCGCGCGCGAATTGCGGACGATATTGCGCGCGGTGCACAATGGCGAAGCGTACGTCACGCCCGCGCTCGCCGCGAGTTTGCTTTCGGATTTTCAGGCGGAAGCGAAAGGGATGAAACAATCCAGTCCGCTTCAAGATTTGACAGAGCGCGAACGCGAAATTTTAGAATTTGTCGCCGTCGGCAAGAGCAACAAAGAAATCGCGGCGGAATTGTTCTTGAGCGAAAAAACGGTCAAACATCACATGACCAACATTCTGCAAAAGTTGCACGTCCGCAATCGCGTCGAAGCGGCGCTGCTCGCGCAGCAAGAAACGCGCGGGCTGTGAAAATTGCGCGGAACTCGCGCGCCTTTCCTGGCGTCTTGTTTTTGTCACGTTCGGAATACAGTTATAATTTTGCCCAATGATTTCTGCACGCCTCGTAAAATTCGCTTTGGTCGGGTTCGTCGTTCTGGCGCTGCTTGTCCTCATTCTCACCTTTACACCCTTTAACCCTTTTTCTCAAAACGAAACCACCGCAAATCGCACGCCCACGCGCGCGGCGCTGGCAACGCGCACACGCGTCATCGCGCCTTCCCCCCCCCCTCCGACGGAAACACCGGAACCGCCAACACCCGCGCCCGGCATTCCGCCGCCGACCATTCCCGCGAACGCGTCCGACGCGTTTCAACAAGCGATGACGCATCGGCGCAACGGCGATTTTGTGCGCGCCGCGACGACGTTCCGCGTCGCCCTGCAAGAAGGATTGGAACCTGCGCTGGCGCGGCAGGCGCAATTTCGTTTGGGCGAAGCGTTGTACCTCGCCGCCGATTTCACCAACGCGGTCCCCGCACTGCAAGCGCTGATTCAAGATAACAACGACGACGACCTCGCGTCCCGCGCGCATTATTTTCTCGGCGACATTTTTACGCAGCAACAAAAATATGACGACGCGCTGCAAGAACTGCGCTTTTATCGCACACGCACGCGCGCATTATTCGGCATCCTTGACCGCGAAATCGGCGATGTCCTGCTTGCGTCCGGCGACAGCGCGGCGGCAATCAAACAGTACGAGACCGCGTTTCAGGATGTCACGCTCACGAGCGCGCAGCGCGTGAACCTTTTGAAAAAAATCGCGGACGTGTACAACACGCGCGCGGAACCAGAATTGGCGGCGGCGCGTCTGGGCGAAGCGTTCCAGCTTGCCCCCGACGATGCAACCCGCGCGGACGTAGAATTTCTGTGGGGACAGGCGTTGTACGACGCGGACAAGCAAGATGCCGCGATTGTGAAATGGAAGCACGCGCTGGCAAATTACACCACGACGGCGGGCGCGCATCGCTCGGTTGCCAAATTGGTGGAACTTGGCGTCGAGGACATTGACGAGTTACAGCGCGGCATCGCCAACTACAGCGTCGGCAATTACGAGCTCGCGCTGCAAGCGTTTCGGCGCTATATTGCCGCGCAAGTCGTGCCGGGCGCCGAAGTGTTGTACTATGCCGCCTTGTCGTATCAGCGTTTGGGCGATCACGCGGGCGCGCTGCGGAACCTCGACGTGCTGCTCCAAAGTTATCCGGAAAGCCAACGCGTGCCCGATGCGTTGTACGCCAAAGCGCTTTCGCAAATGCGGAGCGGGAACGCGCTGGCGGCAATGAGCACCCTGCGCGTCCTGCTCAAACAGTTTCCCAACGACGCGCGCATTGACGACGGGTATTGGAACGCGGGGCTAATTTTGGAAAGCGCGGGACAGCACGCGCAAGCCGCGCCGATTTTTTCCGAACTCGCGCAAACGTTTCCCGCGTCGCCGCTCGCGTCATCCGCTTTATTTAATGCGGGTGTCAATTATTATCTCGCGCAAGATTTTCAAAATGCAGCGGCGCGTTGGAACGCGCTCGTGCAAAATTATCCGACTACACAAAACGCGGACAGCGCGGCGTACTGGCTCGGCAAGCTGTACCGTCAGCAAGGCGACGAAGCCAACGCGCGTAAATTTTTTCAAATCGCCGCGCAGCCGCCGCGCACGTACTATTCGTGGCGCGCGCTGGACGCGTTGAATCAACCTGCCCCCCCCCCTTCATATCAGCTCGCCGATTATGAAATGCAGGACAATGCGGAAACGCGCGCGGAAATGGAACAGTGGATTGCCTCGTGGAACGGCGCGCCCGTTTCCGCGCAGCTCCCCGCGTCCGTGTTGAATGATGGGCTGTACAAACGCGGCAACGAATACGCGGCGTTGGACCGCGCGCTCGAGGCGCGCCCGCAGTTTCAAGCGCTCAACGAAAAATTTCAAAACGACGCGGGCGCGTTGTATGCGCTCGCGCTGTATTACAAAGACAACAATTATTTTTCCAATTCGCTCGACGCCGCGCGCAAGCTCGCCGACCTATCCGGCACAAACGAAGCCACCCAGCCGCGCCTCTTGCGTCAATTGCTGTACCCCACCTACTTTGCCGATTTGATTGTCCCCTACGCGCAGCAGCACGGCTTTGACCCCGCGCTCTTTTTTGGACTCGTGCGTCAAGAGAGCGGCTTTAATCCGCAATCGTTTTCCTCCGCCTCGGCGCGCGGTCTGACGCAAGTGATTCCGAGCACGGCGGATTTGATTGCGCGCGCGCTGAATGTAAAGGATTTTAATCAGAGCGATTTGTTCAAACCGTACGTGAGCGTGCGGTTCGGCACGTACTATTTCGGCAACGTATTGGATTCATTCAACGGCAATGCGTACTATGGGTTGATGGGCTATAATGGCGGACCCGGCAACGCGCGCAAGTGGCAGCGCGACGATTTGGATGTGGCGGTGGAAATGATTTCGCTCGCCGAATCGCATTTGTACGTGCGTACCGTCATGGCACAGTATCGGCAGTATGTGGACGTGTATCGCGGGACGAATCAGTAAAGGCAGGGATGCGGGATGAGCAAAGAGTCCGTCGCTAAATTTTTTCTTTTTACATTTTGCTTGAGCGTATTAACCATTTTTTCAACCCGTACATTGGGCGCGGCGAATCAACCGCTTTCGAAATTCGAAATTCAGAATTCGAAAATCACAATTGCCAAAATTGACCGCGCAGTGTGGGACACGCTGCAAAAAGGAAAAACGTCGCGCGCGTTGATTGTGCTGAACGAGCAAGCCGATTTGTCGGGCGCGGACAATTTGAAAACGAAACAAGCAAAGGGCGCGTTCGTGTTCAACGTGCTGCGCGAAACGGCGAATCGCACGCAAGCGCACGTGCGCGCGTTGTTGAATCAGCGCGGCGTTTCGTATCGCGCGTTTTATATTGCGAACGCGATTGCGGTGGACAAGCTCGACGCGACGATGGCAGCACAGCTCGCGGCGGAAACGAGTGTCGCGCGGATTGCCGCCGACCCGGATGTGAAATTTGACGCGCCGATTCCAACTCCGGACGCGGAAGGAAAATACGACAGCGCGGAATGGGGTCTACAAAAAATTGGCGCGGTGAAATTGTGGGAGAAAAGAATAAAGGGTAAAGGCATCGTCGTCGCGAACCAAGATACCGGCGTAGACTGGCAGCATCCCGCGCTGATTCGCAAATATCGCGGCTATGATGCGAAAACGCAAACCGTTGACCACAGCTACAATTGGTGGGACGCGATTCATTCCAGCATCACGGGCTATGATAACGCGTGCGGTTATAACACTGCCGCGCCATGCGACGATTATGGACACGGCACGCACACGATGGGCACGCTGGTCGGACGCGCGGGCACGAATCGCGTGGGCGTCGCGCCCAAAGCAAAATGGATTTCGTGCCGCAATATGGACGAAGGCACGGGACGTCCGACAACATACATGGAATGTTTTGAATTTTTTCTCGCGCCGTGGGATGCGAACGGCAACAATCCCGACCCGAACCGCGCGCCCGATGTGGTCAGCAATTCGTGGGGCTGTCCGCCCTCCGAATTGTGCGAACCGGACAGCTTGAAGCAAGCGACGCGTGCGTTACGCGCCGCCGGCATTTTTGTTTCGGCTTCGGCGGGTAATGAAGGTTCGGGCTGCGCGAGCGTGTCCGACCCGGCAGGCATTTACAATCCAGCCACAACGGTCGGCGCGACGGACAAGAACGACAATCTGGCATCGTTCAGCAGTCGCGGTCCCGTCACGGCGGACGACAGCAATCGGCGCAAACCGGACCTCAGCGCGCCCGGCGTGAATGTGCGTTCGACGATTCCGGGCGCCAAGTACGGCACCAGCAGCGGGACTTCGATGGCGGCGCCGCATGTCGCGGGCGCGGTCGCGTTGTTGTGGCAGGCGCGCCCCGCGTTACGCGGATTCATTGGCGAGACGGAAAAAGCATTGTTCTATTCCGCCAAGCGCGACGTTACCGTTTCGGGAAACCAAACGTGCGGCGGAACCGGCGCAAACGATATTCCAAACAATCTCTTTGGCTGGGGCAGATTGAATGTATGGAAGGCGTACAAACAATTGAAATAAAAAAAAAGCGGAGAAAATTTTCTCCGCTTTTTTTGTGTGTGAGCATTTTACAGGTCGCGCGCTCTCTCTTATAATTGCGCCATTCCGCCTCTTGTGGAGCACACCATGTCGCAATCCAACAAATCGTTTTTTGCCAGTTTGCTCGACCTGCTCAATTCCCTCTTTCGCAGCCCAGCCCCCCCCCCTACGCCTCCGCCCGCCGAAACTCCCAAATCCAACATGACCGACGAACCGCTCGTCCCGCTCGCCCCAAAAGTTTTGGTGGTTGTGTACAACCCGCTTGTGGATGCGATGCAAAATTTGCGACTCGTGGACTGGGGCGTTAAAAATCGCGGCTGGACGCGCGTAGAGGATTTGATTGCGGGTTACATCGCGGATGTGGACGAATGCTCCGGCGGTTTGGTGAAATACAATATTGTGCAGCGGATTGAAAGCGACGCGTTTCCGTTGAAATTGAGCGGCAAACGTTTTACCGCGCTCGAATATTTGGATTTGTACACCAACAATCCCGGCAAATACAAGGAACCCGACGACCGTTTCGATTACAACGATTTCATCCGCGAGTTCAAGCTCATCGAACGCGTGAACGCGCGCGAGATTGACGAAGTGTGGGTGTTTGCGTATCCGTTTTCGGGCACGTACGAATCGGTCATGTGCGGGACGAACGCGTTTTGGTGCAACGGACCTGTCATCGAAAATACGGCGGGGCGGCGTTTTGTCGTGATGGGTTTTTCGTACGAACGCGGCGTCGGCGAAATGGAAGAAGATTTGGGACATCGCACCGAATCGGTGATGGCGAAAATTTATAACGCGAATGATTTTTTGCAATGGACGTATGCGTATGACCGTTCCAAGAATCCGTACGTCAAACTCGAACCCGAAAAATTCGACGCCGTGAAATATGCCGAGACGAATTTGTTTGGAAAATTTTTATTGTACGACCGCATCGCGCCGGGCAACGCGCAGTGCGGGAATGTGCATTACGCGCCCAATTCACAAAAAGATTACGAGTGGGGCAACCCAACGCCTGTGATTACGTACGCGGACGATTGGCTCGCCTTTCCCAATTTGCCGCGCGTGCAAAAAATGCAAAACGCGAATTCGTGGGGCAGCGGGGATATTCGCAAACATCATCGCTGGTGGTTTTCGCGCTTTCCCAAAGTCGCGGGACGTATGGATGGGATTCGATTGAATTGGTGGAGCTATATCTGCGATGTAGCGAGCCCGGAGTTTGATTCACACATATAGCGCAAAAAAAATTCGCTGGCAGAAATTGTCAGCGAATTTTTTTTCTCCGTTCGGGTCTGTGCGCGAGATGCAGAATCTCGCAGGTGTCCCATTTGTGTCATTGTCCGGGCATTGGGCGGAAGGATTGCAGTCTATTTTTGAGCGGACGACTGAACCCTCGCAAAGAGTGCGTTTGACCCTGTAACGCGGCGACAAAGGGACGTAACATGATGCGAATTTCGGACCCCTTTAACCGGGACCGTATCTATTCATTTCTAATTCAAGACAGTCAGCGCCTACAAGGCATTTCTGTTCTGTCCCTCACGCCGCCGCGCGCTGACAAAGGAAAAAGTGGAGGAAACCATGGCTCAAACTGAATCTCCAAAAACGGCAACACGAACGCCCAGCGCTTCGTACAGCATCACCCTGCGCGTTCGCCTCAACCACAAACCGGGAATGCTCGGCGCAGTCACATCTGCAATCGGCTCCGCCGGCGGACTCGTCGGCGCGGTGGACATCGCGCAGGCATCCTCGCAATACACCATCCGCGATATTACGGTGGACGCCGCATCCGTCGAACACGAAGAGGCAATTGTAGAGGCGGTGCGCCGCGTGCCGGGAGCAGAAGTCGTTCACGTCTCCGACCTCACGTTTCTTTTGCATCTCGGCGGCAAGATTGAAATCCACAACAAGTCGCCTTTGAAAACGCGCGCAGACCTTTCGATGGCGTACACGCCCGGCGTGGCGCGCGTCTGCATGGCAATTCACGCTGACCCCGAAAAAGCATTTACGCTGACCATCAAAAAGAATACCGTCGCGGTGGTGAGCGATGGAACTGCCGTGCTGGGTTTGGGCGACATCGGACCCAAAGCGGCGATGCCGGTGATGGAAGGCAAGGCGATGCTGTTTAAAGAATTTGGCGGCGTGGATGCCTGGCCCCTTTGTCTCGACACGCAAGACAGTGAAGAAATCATTCGCACGGTCAAAGCCGTTGCACCCGGTTTCGGCGGCATCAATCTCGAAGACATTTCCGCGCCGCGCTGTTTTGAAATTGAAGAACGCTTGCGGCGCGAGCTGGATATTCCTGTCTTTCACGATGACCAACACGGCACCGCTGTTGTTGTTCTCGCGGCGCTCATCAATGCGCTGAAAATTGTCAACAAGAAAATGCAAGACTTGAAAGTAGTGTTTGCGGGCGTCGGTGCGGCGGGCGTCGCCTGTTCGAAAATTTTGATGAATGCGGGCGTGACCAACATTATCGGCTGTGATACGAAAGGTGCAATTTATCGCGGGCGCACAAGCCGCATGAACTTTATGAAAGAATGGTACGCCGAGCATACCAATCCGCAGAACGAACAGGGAACAATTCACGACGCGCTGCGCGGCGCGGATGTTTTTATTGGACTCTCGGGTCCCGGTGTGGTTCAAGCAGAGGACTTACAGTTGATGGCGCGCGACCCCATCGTCTTTGCAATGGCGAACCCCACACCGGAAGTCATGCCGGAAGATGCTGCGCCGTACGTGCGCGTAATGGCGACGGGACGCTCGGACTATCCAAATCAAATCAATAACGTGCTGGCATTTCCCGGAATCTTTCGCGGAGCGTTGGACTGTCGCGCGCGCGAAATCAATGAGGAAATGAAATTGGCGGCGGCGCACGCCATTGCGTCCATTGTCAAACCGGATGAGCTTTCGCCTGACTATATTATTCCAAGCGCATTCAACCGCGACGTTGCGCAAGCGGTTGCGGCGGCGGTGATTCAAGCCGCGCAAGAAACCGGCGCCGCGCGCCGCGAACGGAGTTAGTACTACTTTGTCAGTTCAATTCTTGGCGATTAGAAATCGCAGCAACGCATAGCCAAGTCTGTCTACGCAGACTTGAAACGGCTCCAAATTATGCAAAATCTCAATCGGCGGAGGCCGATTTCGCTCTGGGTTGCCGCGATTTGAATCGCCCGACCGTAAAATGACAAAGTAGTATTAGGTACAGTACGGTAATCAACAAAGCGGGTGTTGGCGATTGAACCAACACCCGCTTTGTTTTTGCGCGCTTTTCATTTCACGGTGAACATGCGCCATTCCGATTTCGCTTTGCCGAAATTGTTTTTGGCGATGACGCGCCAATAAAATGTTTGTCCCGAAGTGAGCGCGGTGGTCTTGGTCTGCGAGAGCGCAAGATTTGTTTTCTTGAATACGCGCGGTCCGTTTGGCGCATCACGTTTCACAATCACCATGTAACTCGTCGCGCAGTTTGCATCATTCCAATCCAGCGTCACTTGCGGTTTCACTTGTTTGTTGTTGCCCGGTTTCACAAGGAGGGGTTTGTCCGGTTTGTTCGTGCATGTGACCGTCGTCGCCGTGCGCGTTGGCGTTGCAGTACGCGTTGCGGTTTTTGTCGCCGTGCGCGTGGGGGTTGCTGTTTTCGTACTCGTGCGCGTTGGCGTTGCGGTTTTGGTGGGCGTTGGGGTCGGCGCGTTAGGTTCCACCTCGACCGCGCCCACATCATAGCCATTGCCTTGCGGACGCGCGACGCCGCGTTGGTCAATTGTGGGTACGTTGATGTACGAGCCGTTGTCAATCGCCGGGCTGCCGGTTTGCGGCATGTGTGTTTTGGTTTGACCGCCATTGTTTGCGAGCGGACCCAATTTCAAATCCACGTTATCGCGTCCCGCGCCAAAGTTGCACGAATTGTCGTTCGAGAGATTGGATTGATTGAGAATCGGCGCGGTGTAAAACGTGCAGTTGACTCCGATGCCGTCGTTCGAGTTCGAGAGCAAAACATTGGTGAGCGAGAGTTGTGGGTTATACACTATATCATTCCAAATCGCGCCGCCGTTGCTGGTTTCGGAAGTTGTCGTCACAATTGTCACGCTCACGAATGTGGCACTGCCGCTGTCATTCATCAAGGCATCGCCGTAGGTGGCATGATTTCCTGAAAGCGTCGCGTTGGTGAGCCACAAGGTGCCATAGTTATCAATCGCGCCGCCGAACATGCCATCGTTATTGGACATAGTGACTTGACTCACACCGGTTATGCCCTTGTTGTGGAGCGCGCCGCCATCTCGTCCGTAATTGCCTGTCAACGTACTGGTCTCGAGACTCAATTGTCCTTCCGCGCTCACGTAAAGCGCGCCGCCAAAGACAGTACGATTGCTTTGGAATTGGCTGCTCGCAATCGTCACCGGCAGATTTTCGATCGCCAGCGCGCCGCCCTTGGCGATTGCGTCTGCGCCCGTCGTCTCATTTTCGTTGAACGTGCTGCCCGTAATCGTGCCAAGCGTATTCGGATACGTCTTGCGCGCATAGATGGCGCCGCCGCCCCCCGCTTTGTTTTTGACGAATTGCGTGTTGGTGATGTCGAACGCGGCCGTGCTGTAAATCGCTCCGCCAAGATTGGTCGCGTTCGCTTGATTCTCGGTGAACGCGCTGTTGGTAATCGTGAGCAATGAGGTAAAGCTGTCGGCATAAATCGCGCCGCCCTCAATGGCGGTATTGTTTTTGAATGTGCTGTCGGTGATGTCGAGTTTGCCATTGTTGTGAATCGCGCCACCGTAATTGGCGCGATTGTTTTGCAGCGTCACGTGGTTCAGCGTGAGCTGTCCCACATTGATAATTGCGCCGCCATTGTCGGCATTGGCAAGTCCGTGCTCAAGCACGATATTTTTCAAGGTCAAATTGCCGGTGGCGCCGACCTGAACGAGCCGCACATTGTCTTGACCGTTCAACGTGATTTTGTTGCCGCCGTCAATCGTCGTCTCGTACTCGATGAGCGGCAGTTGCGCGGACAGCACAATCGTTTTTGTGCCGCAATTGAAATTGAGTGTGCCGCCAAACGCCTCTTGAATCTGGACAATTTTGGCGCGCAGTTCGTTTTGATTGTTGCAATTGGTGACGGTGAGTTGCAGCGCCGCGTGCGCGCGCTGTGCCGGGGCAAATGCCGCGAGCATCACCAGCGCGAACGCGAGCAGCCAGAATTTTGTGTGTTTCATTTTTGGTAGCCGGTGCGGCGCGATGGCTATTGTGCATCGCGCCGCACCGCGTGCTTTTGTATTATGACTTGGGCAATGCTGTCATTTCGAGCCGCCGTTGCGAGAAATCTCTTTCGCAACCGAGATTTCTCACTCTGTTCGAAATGACATGCAAAGCGATGTTTATTTCGTGGTAAATGCCCGCCAACTCGATTTCGCTTTGCCGAATTCGTTGGTCGCAATCACGCGCCAATAAAATGTTTTGCCTTGGGCGAGCGCGCCGGTGGTTGTTTGCGAGAGTGTTAGGTTGTTCTGTTTGAATACGCGCGCGCCCTGCGGTGAACCGATTTTCATGATGACGTTGTAACGCGTCGCGCACTTGGCATCATTCCAATCGAGCGTAACCTGCGGTCCTTTCACTTTTTTGTTGTTGCCCGGTTTGACGAGAACGGGCTGTGCAGGTTTGCTCGCACAGATTTCGCCCGGCTGCACTTCGACCGCGCCTACATCCAGCGCCGCGCCTTGCGGACGGGTGAAACCGCGTTGGTCCATGGAAAGGTCGGTGAACGCGGCGCCATCAATCGCGGGACTGCCCGTTTGCAACAAGTGCGTGCGCGTGAATCCGCCATTGTCCGCCAGCGGCGCGAGGCGCACATCCACATTGTCGGCTTGCCCGCCAAAATTGCATGACGCATCGGAAGAGAGACTGTTCTTGACGCTTTTGAGTGGTGTGCCGAAATAACAATTTTGGTTATGGACGCTGTCGGCGACGATGACGTTAAACAATCGCAGTTCGGGATTGCCCGCGCCAAAATTCCACAACGCTTCGCCGTTCACCGTCGCATTGTTCCTGGCAAGTGTGACATGCACCATCTGGGTCACGCCCGCTTCCTGAAGAAATCCGCCGCCATACGATGCGTTGTTTTCCGAAAACGTGGAATTGAAAAATTGCATCGCTCCTTGATTGTTGACCGCGCCGCCTGCGAATCCCTGATTGAGATAAAACGTATTCTGACTGACCAGCACTTGCCCTTTGTTGAACAATGCGCCGCCGTACAAGCTATTGTTCTTGTCAAAGCGATTGGCGCCAAGAATGAGTTGCCCCAACGGCATCACGTGAATTGCGCCGCCCGCATGCGCGTTGTTTTCGGTAAAACTCGTGCGCTCGATGTTCATCTGCGCGCCGTCCAACCAAATCGCGCCGCCGTTCGCGTTCGGGTCCGCGCCGGTCGTGATATTTTTGTGGAACGTGTTGTCCGTCAGCATAGAGAATGCCAACCCATAATTGCTGTAAATTGCGCCGCCGCTGCCCGCCGCATTGTTTTCAAAGTGCGTGTGGTCAATGACCAGCTTCGCAAAGGCGTTAATTGCGCCGCCCCATTTATTCGAGTCGGCGGTATTCGATAGAAAGTTGCTGTTGCTGATGTTGACCTCGAAACTCGCCGCGCCCGCGTCCGCATAAATCGCTCCGCCGTAACCCGCGATATTGTGAAAGAATGTGCTGTTGCGAATGACCACCGTGTTGTATGCCGCAATCGCGCCGCCTTCTTTGGGGGTATAGTTGTATTGCAGCGTCGCGTGTTCCAGTGTGAGCAAACCATCGTTGATGATGGCGCCGCCCACGCCCAGACCGCCGTACCCTTTTTCGACGATGATATTTTTGAGCGTGAGCTTGCCTGTTTTTTTGACCCATAACAAACGCACGCTGTTATTTCCGCTTAACGTAATTTTGTTGCCGCCGTCAATCTGCGTGTCATGCGTAATTTCGGGCAGTTGACTCGTGAGCGTTATCGTTTTCGTGCCGCAATTAAAATTGAGCGTGCCGCCTTCGCCGTTTTGCAATTCAGAGATTGCGTCGCGCAATTCGACATCGTCGTTGCAATTCGTGACGGTGAGCGGAATCGGTCCGCCCGCGCGCGCGGGAGCGAAAAAGGTGAGCGCGGCGATGGCGGCGAGCGCGAGGAAAAAAATTCGAGAGTACTTCATGTTTTGTTTGGCAACGGAACGCGCATGAAATTCTGTTTGGAATCCAATATCATCGCCAATCGCAAAAAACTTTGCTAATTTCGTATCGCAAATTTGAAATTTGCGGTACTTGTGCAAAGGTATTGGAATCACATGCGCGTTCCTTTGGTTGTAGGTCGTACTTGTACTGATTCATTTATACAGGAACGGCTTGCAGTTTGTCCCACGGTTCAAAATTTTCCACGTCATAGGACAGGTCCGTAAGGGCATAACTGCGCGTCGCAATCACCTCCAGATATTCCGCCTCGACGCACGTTGTGCCATCGGTAGCGCGATTGTGTTTTGCCCACAACAATTCCAAATCGAAACGCAGCGCGGCTTGTCCTGCTTCATCCAGCGCGGCGAACGCGCGATTCGTCGGTCCGTAGTAGCGGCGGAAAAATTCCACCACATGCGCGACATCGAATGGATACGCGAACGACGGATACATTTTGCGCGCCAGCATCAAAGCGCCGATGCCTTGATTCAATCGTTCGCGCACCGTTGCTTCATCGCCCCACAAAACGGGCGACGCCATCAACGGCGACGGCGGCACGTGTTTCGCAATTGTCTTGAACATTTGCCCCACAAAACCGCGCGGTGTCCAATTCATCATGTAAATTGTTCCGCCCGGACGACAGACGCGCGTCAGTTCTGCCGCCACGCGTTCGGGACGCGGCGCAAACATTGCGCCGATGAGACTGATGACGACATCGAACGACGCATCCGGAAATTGCAAATCTTCCGCGTCGCCTTCTTGAAATTGCACGTTCCCTTGTTCCATCGCTGCGCGTGCGCGCGCTTGTTCAATCAAGTTGGTCGCAATGTCAACGCCGGTCACGCTGTAACCTTTGCGCGCGAGCGGAATCGCGATTTGTCCTGCGCCGCAGCCGACGTCGAGGATGCGACTGCCGTGTGGAATCTCTAGCGCGTTGATGATTTCAATTGCGCCCGGTTCCAGATATTTGGCGAATACGCCATAGTCGCCGGACATCCACGTCGCTTGAAGTTTTGCTTTCAGCGTTTTCATTTCGGGTGTCATCGTGTTCATGATTTTTTCCTGTGGTTCTCATGTATGGTGTACTGTGCCGCGCAGCTGCGCGGCACAATCTGTTATTATTTCGTGCGTAACGCCAAGTCCGCAGCGGGCGTTTCCGTGATGGAGACGATTTTTCCGTCCGTCACAGCGGCAATGAGATGGCTCTTGCGCGGCTGCGGATAGTTCATACCAACTCTGCGCGGGTCAAGCCACTCGGTCATCGTATAGGTCACTTGATTGCCATCGGCGCGCAACTCCTCGACCGCAAAGGAAAGCACCTCAGAGAATTCCAGCGCGTGTTTGATTGCTTGTGCGCCTTTGATTGTCGTCGCCGCATTGGGCGCAGGATTAATTCGCGTCAAGACAACATCATCGGCGAGAAACTCGATTGCGGTCTCGATGTCTTTGCTCTTGAGCGCCGCGTAATATCCTTGCACCGTCGAGAGCGGGTCGGTCACGCGCATTGCGACCGGCGCAGTGCCTTCCAATGCGGCGAGCCGCGATTCCATTTTCAACAGCATTTGTTTGAGCGCATCGTTTTCTTGCTGCAACGCGCGTACTTGCGCCGCCGCGTTGTCGCCAAAATTTGCAAACACTTGAATTGTGCCTTCCGCGTTTGCATCTTCCAATGCGTAACCGATGACTTTGCACGCGTCCGTCGCTTTCATGCCATAGCCCGCTTTGGAACTCGACGTAATGGCGTCGCCGCGTTTAATCGCGCCATTTTCCATCGTTACTTTGGCGGGAAAATATCCATAAATCGCAAGCGGCAAATAATGTTCGTTCTTGTACACACCGTCCGCGCCCGATTCCGGTTTGACGATGTAACCGAGCAAATTTTCATCGCACGCTTTCGGAGATTTTTGTACGACGAACGGACCGTGCGCGTCGCCGTATGGATTTTTCACTTCGGGCGCAATGCTCACGAGGTCGGCGGTTTCGGGGAAACCTTTGCCCGCGTCAATCGAAGGAACATACTCGGCGGCGGAACTGCAGGTCGAAATCTTGTACGTCCCGAAATAGCAGAGATGATTTGTGGTGGATGGAGCGAGCGCGCCGACGGAAACGGTGCGGTCTTGCCCAACGTGAATCGCATAAAGACCCTGGTTGTTCGAAACTTGAAAGTCGCCTGTTACGTCCAGCGTTTGCTGCGGGTCCGTTTCGCCAATGCCAACTTTGCCGTTTGCCGCAATCGTCAAACGCGGCGTATTGACGCGCGCAGCGCCTGCTGTTACGTCCGGTCCGGTGTAATAAATCAATTTGCCATCCTGATTGTGAAATTGAAAAATTCCGCCAAAGCCATCCGCGCCTGCGGAATAATTCGGCGCTGCGCCCGCGTTAAAGCCAAGCGTCGGATACAAATTATTCCCATCGCGGACGGTAGAGCCATAGACCCCGCCGTATTCCCCGAGCAGCGTTAGCCCGTTCACCTGAAGCATCGCCGCAGGATTATTGGTGCCGATGCCAACATAGCCGTCATTCGTCACGCGTATCCGTTCGGCGTTATTGGTCTTGACCACGAGCGGTTTGTTGTTGGTCGTGCCGATAAAACTTTTGTTGCCGGCTTTGTTGCCGTTGGTATTCCATGTTGTGATGGCATCCGACCCTTCGGGTCCCTGTGCGTGCGCGGGCGCGCTGCTGCCAATGCTCGCGAACAAAAATGCCGCAACCATGAGCACGCTCAACACGAGTCCGAAACGTAACTTGTTCATTTTGTCCTCCTTGTGGACAAGAGTGAACTGCGCGGTGGGCGCGCTCACTCGGAATCTGATTTTTTTTGTGACAAGAGCAAAGCGTTTTCGCGCGTCGGCTGCAATTGCGTTTGCACAAATTCGAGCAGCGCATCCCATTCTCGAAAATAGCGTTTCTCGCGGCTCGCAATGGCTAGGACCGAACCGCGCCACTCCGTTTCGCCGTCGCCTACCTCCGCGCGCCAGACTTTCACTACAAAAAGGTGGCAAGTGGGAACATGCGGCGAGTTATTCATCATAGTTTCAAAAGGTCTTGCGTGCGTGCGTCAAAACGTTTTCCTCTGTCGGATGCAACCAGAATACCAAAATGAGCGTTATCAAAGCGTCACACCGGGCGTTTCATGGCGCGTTGTACGAAAAAAAAAGAGACGACTTGTGTCGTCTCTTTTTTTTCGTTTACGGATTTTTGTTATTTTGTTTTTTCGATTGCCAACTCCATCGCTTGTTCCATTGTCATGGCGCGCCCGGCTGCCCACGCGCTGGAAAAATCGCTTGGCAAATTTGCGCGCACGCTTGCGAGGACGCGTTCATAATCAGCGCGGTCAATCGGCGGAATGGGCAACGCAATGGATTCGCGCAGCGCGTCCGACGCGCCCAAAAGCCGCGCGGCTTTGTACGAATCGCCCGCCGCGTCGAGCGCGGCTGCCAGACCTTCCAAACATTCCGGCACAAAACGAATTTCGCCGCCGGTGCGATACATGTCCAAACTCTCTTGGTGCAATTGAATCGCGCGCGCAAAATTGCCCTGCCGCGTCGCCACCAGACCCAGATTGTTCAACGCGAGCGCAATGTGCTGAACATGCTGGGCTTGCGTCGCTGCCGCGTATGCCTCTTGAGCCCACGCCTGCGCGTTGGCATAATCACCCTGATAGCGCGCGAGTTCGCCTTTGGTCATCCAGATAAATGTGAGAAGCAAGTGGTCTTTGAGTCCGCGCGCCAATTCCAAACTTTCATCCAGATAGCGTTCCGCTTTTTCGTATTTGGTTTGATGGATGAGCGCACCGGCGATATTGACAAGCGCCAGCGCGACACCGGGCAAATCACCGAGTTCACGATTGATAGAGAGCGCTTGGTCTTGCCCTTGAATGCATTGTTCATACTCGCCGCGCAGCCATGCCAGCGAACCAAGCCCCGCATACGCTTTGGCGCGCGCAGGCGTGGCAGTCGGCTCGCCTTGCGCCAATGCGTTGGTCAAAAATTTTTGCCCCTCGACGATATGCCCGCGCGCGTACCAAAAACGCCACACCGCGCCCGCGAGCCGTAATTGCATTTCGATATGTTCTTGCGTTTGCGCGTGCCAACTCAACGCCGCGCGCACATTGTCGTGTTCCGCTTCCAAGCGCTTGTGCCACGCGCCTTGCTCGGCGCCCGTAAATTCGGGTTCGGCGCGTTCTGCCAATTCCACAAAATACGCGAGATGCCGCGCGGCGATTTCATCACTCTCGCTCGCGGCAGCAAGTTTTTCGCGCGCATATTCACGAATGGGTTCCAACATGCGATAACGCATCTCGCCGTCGGACTCGTTCACCATCACGAGCGACTTGTCAATGAGATTGGATAACAAATCGAGAATGAGTGAAGGAGAGATGGCGTGAGGGAGTGAACTTTGCTCTCCATCTCTCTTGCTCTCCAGCGCTCCATCACCGCATATCATTTCTGCCGCTTCCAATGTAAAGCCGCCTGAAAAGACCGACAGGCGTCGAAACAAAACACGTTCCTCTTGGGAAAGCAGCGCGTCGCTCCAATCCAAAACCGCGCGCATCGTTTGCTGACGCGGCGGCAAGCTGGAACTGCCGCGTGTCAGCACCGCGAGCGCGTCATCGAGGCGCGCGGCGATTTGCTGCGGCGACAAGGTTCGCACACGCGCCGCCGCCAATTCAATTGCTAATGGGATGCCGTCGAGCCGTCGGCAGATTTGCGCGATGGCTTGCAAATTGCTTTGATTCAAAGAAAACGTCGGCAGAATAAAACTCGCGCGCGCGATAAACAACTGCGCCGCGTCCGAGTGCGCGACCTTTTCAAACGTTGGATGTTCCGCATCCGGCAGCGAAAGCGGCGGCACGCCAATCAATGCTTCGCCGGAAACATTCAACGGTTCGCGGCTCGTCGCGAGAATGCGAACGCGCGGCGCGGATTGCAAGAGCTCGTGAGCGAACACCGCGCACGCGTTGTGCAGATGCTCGCAATTGTCCAAGACGAGCAGCAATGTTTTGTCGCGCGCGTACTCGAACCACAACGCGTCAATGCTCATGCCCGTTTGTTCGCGCAATCCAAACACTGCCGCGCAAGTGGATACAATATCCGTCTCGTTTGTTACCGGCGCCAAATCTACAAACCACGCGCCGTCGGGAAAATCGGCGGCGATTTCGTGCGCGGCTTGAATCGCCAAACGCGTTTTGCCGCCGCCGCCAACACCCGTCAAGGTCACCAAACGCGCGCGCGCGAGCTGCGCGCGAATTTCCGCGAGCTCGCGCGTGCGTCCGATAAAACTCGTGAGCGGCACGGGCAGATTCGATTTCGGCGGAACGCGCGGGGTGATGGCGCGCGCGACAATTTTTTCTTGATGGCGCAGACGCTCAAACAAGTCGCGCGTGGTCGCGCTCGGTTCCGTATCGAGTTCGCGTTTCAACACGGCGACGCAGGTTTGATACACGCGCACCACATTCGCGCGGTCGCCGCTTTCGGCGTACAAATTCATCAACTTGCGGTACGCGTCTTCGCTCAACGGGTCGGCTTGGAGCAAACGGCGCGCGTACCCAATCGCGATTTGATATTCGCGCGCGGCTTCGGATAATACAATCAATTGCGCCAAACAATCCACAAATTTTTCGCGCACGCGTTCGCGTTCGGGCAGCAGCCATTCGTCGTAACACGCGGGCAATAAATCACCGCGATACAGTTCGACGGCATGCGATAGACGGCGGACCGATTCCGCGTGTGTCGTCGTTCGTCCTTGGTCGTTCGTCAATATTTTGAATTCATCCACGTCGAGCGTGAACGACGCGTCAGAATTCCATTGCAGCGTTTGCGTGTCGGCGCTGAGATACCTGTCGGCGTCGGGCAAAATTTTTTTCAGGCGATGCACGAGGTTGCGTAGATTGCCGTGCGCTTGTTGTTCGGAAGAATCCTGCCAGAGGAGAAACGCAAGATGTTTGCGTGATTGCGGCGCGTCGCGGTGGAGGACGAGATAGGCGAGGAGAGATTGCAGGCGCGGCGCGTCGAATCCGTCAAGCGGCGCGTCTTGATAGCGGATTTGGAAATCGCCCAAGAGTTGAATTTGCAGAGCGGACATGAGTGACAAAAATCGCCTGCATTATACGTCAACTCAATGTGCAACTCTTTCGCGGGACAAATGTCATTTCGAGCCGTTCCCTCAATGCTTCGGGACAAGTTTTGCGAGAAATCTCATTCGCGCCTTGCGAGATTTCTCGCTCCGCTCGAAAGGACTAAAGTGTTGCACATTAGGTACGTCAGTATCCCATCTGCTTGCGCCCGCGCGCGCCGCAAAACAAAAAACCGGACAAGATTTCATCTTGCGAGGTTTTCATGTGGCGGGTTTTTCTTAATCTGAATCGCAACATTTCCAAGTTAGAATCAAATTACAGGTAAATTCGATTTCAATGTGCCGCGGCACAAGTTCAGCGCAAACGCCGGAGCAATTTGCGAAACTGACCGGAACAAACAGCGGTACAAGGGTTGGGGGACTCTTGCATGATGGCATTACCGCCTCTCCATTCGGGACCGACCAAAATCAAGCCGCGCAGCTTTTCGCCTGCGCCCATACGTACTCAAACGACCAAACCGGAACCGGACGCGTTCCTCGAACAGCGTCTGCGCCAACAACTCGCGCGCGACTTGCATGACGGACCCGTCCAGCGCGTCTCAAACGCGACAATGAATTTGATGTCGCTGCAAGCGCAATTGGAGCGTGACCCGCAGAACGCCCAAGCGGAATTGAGCGATGCCATCCAAGCATTGCAGCTCGCCATCGCCGAAATGCGCGCCATGATGATGAACCTCCGCCCGATTGTTTTGGAAAGTCAGGGCTTGGTTCCGGCGTTGGAAGCGTTGGTGCGCCAGATTAGTGAAACGACTCGGCTCGACGCGCAATTGGAAAATTATGTGATAGACCTCCGCTTGGCTCCGGGGGTTGAAACGAATATTTATTACATTGTGCAAGAAGCCGCGCAAAATATTATCAAACACGCGGGCGCCAAACACATCACGATTCGTTTGCATTGGTTTGAAGATGCCCTGCATGTGACCATTCGAGATGACGGACGCGGTTTTCATGTCGAGAACGTTCAGGACGATTATGCAAAACGTCAGAGTCTCGGCTTGGTCAATCTCTATGAACGCGCGGAATTGATTCAGGGACAGATTACGATTGACTCGATACCCGGACGGGGAACGACGGTTCGCCTGCGCGTTCCACTGGCTGCCAACTGATTTGCTTTTTCACCGACACCTCCAAGCTGCGCCACCCGGTTGGGCGCAGCTTTTTTTTTCAGAACGCGGAAAAATGTACATATCAAGTACTCTTTTTCCATTGACCCTTTTAGCCAGCATGAATACAATAGAGCGGGCACAAAGCATTCGCAACGACATGTGCGTAAGAGGTTAGACAGTCCGGCGAATGCTTTGCCCCGGCTTGGCGCAAAGAAAGCGCGTGCACATGCCAATCATTGTTGTTATTGACGATACGCAATCCATTCTGCAATTGGTCTCGCTGTACCTAAAAGGGGCCGGGCATCAAGTACTGACCGCTGCCGACGGGACGCAGGGACTGCGCGTCGTTCAAGAAAATCATCCCGACCTCATCATTACGGATGTGATGATGCCCGGCATGGACGGCTATGAATTGACGCGCCGTCTCCGCCGCGACCCTGCCACTGCGCGCACACCCATCATCACGCTGACCGCGCATTCCGAGCTCGAGAGCAAAATCAAAGCGTTTGAAGCCGGCGCGGACGATTTCATTCCCAAACCCTTTGACGCCGGCGAAATGGTCGCGCGGGTGAATGTTTTACTACGACGCGCGGCGGCGAACGCGACAGCGGACAAAGGGGCAGCGCCCGCAGCGGCACCCGCGCGCAAATTCGCCCACCTCATTGCCGTCCATAGTTTGCGCGGCGGCGTGGGTTGTTCCACTCTCGCGGTCAATCTGGGCATCGGGCTCACGAATCTGTGGAGCGAGCCGTGCCTGCTTGCCGATTTTGTCACCACAACCGGACAAGTCGCGTTGATGTTGAACCTGCCGTTAAAACGAACGTGGGCAAATATTACGCACATTCCGTTAGCAGAATTTGACAGCCAAGACCTCGATGCTGTCATTACCCCACACGTCAGCGGACTGCGCGTGTTGTCTGCGCCCACCGACGCGGCGCAATCGGTGAATCTCGACGCGGCGCGCGTGGAAAAAATAATAGAGCTCGCGCGCTCGCGCTATAATTATTTCGTCACCGACTTGCCGCACGATTTCAGCCCGGTCACCGTCGCGGTGCTCAACCAAGCGGACGAAATTTTGCTCGTGCTCGCGCCCGACCTCGCTTCGATTCGCGCGGCGGCAGCCACCCTCGAAACGTACAAACAGTTCGGTTTGCCCGCCGACAAAATTCATGTCCTGCTCAATTGGACTTTTGCGCAGCAAGGATTTCCGCGCAAAGAAATTGAGGATGCCCTTGCCAAGCCGGTGCATTTCGTCATGCCGCACGCGCCCATCGCGTTTATCAACGCTATCAATCGCGGCGCGCCGCCGCTGCATGATAAACCGGATGACCCCATCTCGCCCTATCTCGAAGACCTCGCCTTTCAAGTCAGTCGCGCAGCCGACCGCAACACCACTCCCTCCGAGCCCAAACCCGCCTGGAGGCGCGTCCAAAAGCGTCTCGCCACCGCAGCCCCCCGATAACTCAAAATCCAGTCCGTTCTCTGCGTTTTTTTTCCTTGACCTTTTCTTGACCCCGCCGCGCTTTTTCTTGTCCCCCGTCTGACGCAATTCGCGCTATCGTATTCTTGCACAGCGGTTTCGTCGCGCCTGTGCGGCGTTACCGTGCGCAAAAAAAAGATTGTGTGAGGAACAATGCAAGACCTTTTGATGCTCGCAATTGTTGCAGTCCTCGTAGCGGCGACGCTCGGCTTGACGCGACTGGTCGAACGCCTGATGGCGGAGGAAACGGCAAAATGAACCTTGTCTATATTGTGACGGGCGTCATTGCGCTCGCCCTGATGGTCTATTTGTTTCTTGCGTTATTGAAACCGGAGTGGTTCGGATGACCATTTCTTTAATTGCCCAACTCGCGCTCTATTTTGTCATTCTCATCGCCGCAGGATTTCCGTTGGGGCTGTACATGGCGCGCGTATATCAAGGCGAAAAAACATTTCTCGACCCGCTCCTTGCGCCGCTCGAACACTGGATGTATCGCTTGTTTGGCATTCGCCCAACGGACGAGATGAATTGGAAAACGTATGCGCTGGCGATGCTCGTGTTCAACGTGCTCGGTTTTGCCGTCGTTTACGCGTTACAGCGCGTGCAGGGATTCTTGCCCTTGAATCCGCAAGCGCTCGGCGCCGTGTCGCCCGATTCATCGTTCAACACCGCCATCAGTTTCGCGTCCAATACAAACTGGCAAGGGTACGGCGGCGAGACGACGATGAGCTATCTGACGCAAATGCTCGGCATGACCGTTCAAAATTTTGTTTCGGCGGCGACGGGCATGGCAGTGCTTGCCGCGTTCATTCGCGGCTTGGTGCGCCACAACTCCAACACGCTGGGAAATTTTTGGACCGATTTAACGCGCACGGTGCTGTATATCTTGCTGCCGTTGTCAATTGTGCTGGCAGTGCTTCTCGTTTCGCAAGGTGTGGTGCAAACCTTGACGCCGTACGCGACGGCGCATTTGCTCGAACCGACAACGGATGCAAACGGCGCAGCCGTGACCACACAAATCATCGCGCTCGGACCTGCCGCTTCGCAAATCGCGATTAAACAGTTGGGCACGAATGGCGGCGGCTTTTTCAACGTCAACAGTTCGCACCCATTCGAGAACGCGACCCCACTCTCGAATTTTTTCGAAATGCTCTCGATTCTTTTGATTCCCGCCGCGCTCTGTTTCACCTTTGGCAAGATGGTCAACGACATGCGGCAAGGGTGGGCGCTGCTCATTACCATGCTCGTCGTCTTGATTGCGTTCGTCGGTCTCACCATGCTTGCCGAACAAAATGGCAACCCTGCCTTTACGCCGCTCGGCATTGACCAATCCGCTACCAATCTTCAAGGCGGCGGCAACATGGAAGGCAAAGAAGTCCGCTTTGGCATTCCCAATTCCGCGCTGTGGTCCATCGCTACCACTGCCGCGTCGAATGGTTCCGTCAATTCCATGCACGATTCGTACATGCCGCTCGGCGGTTTTTCACAGTTGGTCATGATGCAGTTGGGCGAAGTCATTTTTGGCGGCGTCGGCTCGGGGTTGTACGGGCTGCTCGTCTTTGTGATTCTCGCAGTCTTTATCGCGGGATTGATGGTTGGACGCACCCCGGAATATCTCGGCAAGAAAATTGAAATCTATGAAATGAAGATGGCATCGCTGCTCATCCTCATCATGCCGATTATTGTGCTTGGCTTTGCTGCCCTCGCGGTGGTGAATGACTTGGCGCTCACCTCGCGATTGAATCCCGGCGCGCATGGGTTTTCAGAAATTCTTTACGCGTTCTCTTCCACCGGCAACAACAACGGCAGCGCGTTCGCAGGACTCGTCGCCAACACATTTTTCTACAACACGCTCGGCGGCATCGCCATGTGGATTGCGCGCTACTGGCTTGCAATTCCAACGCTTGCACTCGCGGGTTCGCTCGCGCGCAAGAAAAAAGTTCCCGAATCCGCCGGCACCTTGCCCACGCACTCGCCATTATTTGTGGGATGGCTGATTGCGGTCGTGCTCATCGTCGGCGCGCTCAACTTTTTGCCCGCGCTCGCGCTCGGTCCGGTGGTGGAACAGTTGATGTTGCGGTAGTACAGAGTAGGTAGCAAGTAGCAAGTCAATATAGCCCGACTACCTGCTGCCAATATGAAAAATGATAAAGCCCAATCAAACTGCTATGTATCAACGCGCGCTGGTAGATTCATTTCGCAAGCTGGACCCGCGTTGGATGGCGCGCAATCCGGTGATGTTTGTCGTCGAGGTCGGAAGCGTCCTCACGACATTGTTATTCATTCAAGCATTGTTCGGCGCGGGCGAAGCGCCCACGGGCTTTATCGGCGCGGTTGCGTTGTGGCTGTGGTTCACCGTACTCTTTGCAAACTTTTCCGAAGCCCTCGCCGAAGGACGCGGCAAAGCACAAGCCGATTCTTTGCGCGCGGCGCGACGCGATACCCAAGCCAAAAAACTCCAAGAACCCAAATACGGCGCGCCCTTTACGCTGACGCCATCCGGTCAACTGCGACGCGGCGATGTGTTTCTCGTCGAAGCGGGCGAACTCGTACCGGCGGACGGCGAAGTGATTCAAGGCGTCGCGTCCGTGAACGAAAGCGCGGTAACAGGTGAAAGCGCGCCGGTCATTCGTGAAGCGGGCGGCGACCGCAGCGCGGTAACGGGCGGCACGCTCATTCTCTCCGATTGGCTCGTGGTGCGCGTGACGGCGAACCCGGGCGAAGGTTTTCTCGAACGCATGATTGCGATGGTCGAAGGCGCGAAACGCCACAAGACCCCGAACGAAATCGCGCTCAACATCTTGCTCGCCGCGTTCACGATTATTTTTTTGATTGTGTGTATCACACTCCTGCCTTTTTCAATCTACGCGGTCAACGCCAACAACGCGGGTACGCCGGTAACCATCACCGTCCTCATCGCGCTGCTTGTGTGTTTGATTCCGACGACGATTGGTGGACTGTTGCCCGCGATTGGGATTGCGGGAATGGACCGCTTGATTCGCCGCAACGTAATTGCGTTATCGGGGCGCGCGGTCGAAGCAGCAGGCGATGTGGATGTTCTATTGTTGGACAAAACGGGAACCATTACGTTGGGCAATCGGCAGGCGGTTGAATTTATTCCCGTCGGCACAGCGGACGAACGCGCGCTGGCGCAAGCCGCGCAGCTTTCATCGCTTGCCGATGAAACGCCCGAAGGACGCAGCATCGTCGTTCTCGCCAAAGAAAAATACAACCTGCGCGGGCGCGCACACTCGGAAGGAATGCAGTTTGTCCCCTTCACGGCGCAGACGCGCATGAGCGGTGTAAATTTTAACGGCACCGAAATTCGCAAAGGCGCGCCCGATACGATGATGCAATATATCAGCGGAAATGGAAATGGGGTGGGCAACGAACTGCACAGCGCCGTCGAACGCATCGCGCGAAATGGGGGCACACCGCTTGTCGTCGCCCAAAACGGACAAGCGCTTGGCGTCATTCACCTAAAGGATATTGTCAAAGGCGGCATCAACGAACGCTTTGCCCATTTACGCAAAATGGGAATCAAGACGGTGATGATTACGGGTGACAATCCGCTCACGGCGGCGGCGATTGCGGCAGAAGCCGGCGTAGATGATTTTCTCGCGCAAGCGACGCCCGAAACGAAACTCACGCTCATTCGCAAATATCAAACCGGGGGGCGTTTGGTCGCGATGACCGGCGACGGCACGAACGACGCGCCCGCGCTCGCCCAAGCCGATGTGGCAGTGGCGATGAATACGGGCACACAGCCCGCGCGCGAAGCCGCGAACATGATTGACCTCGACAGCAATCCAACGAAATTGATAGAAATTGTCGAAATCGGCAAACAGCTGTTGATGACGCGCGGCGCGCTCACCACATTCTCGATTGCTAATGATATCGCAAAATATTTTGCCATCATTCCCGCCGCGTTCGCGACGACGTATCCCGCGTTGCAAGCGCTGAACATTCTCGGGCTCGCCACACCCGCGTCTGCGATTTTGTCGGCAGTGATTTTCAACGCGCTCGTCATCGTCGCGTTGATTCCGCTCGCGCTGCGCGGCGTACCGTATCGTGCCGTTGGCGCGGCGCAGTTGCTGCGTGACAATCTGTTAATTTATGGCGTTGGCGGAATCATCGCGCCGTTCATCGGCATCAAAATCATTGATTGGATTTTGGTCGCGCTGCGGCTCGCCTAACGATTGGAGGAAATTAAATGATGCGTTCTTCTCAACCCCATTTCCTGCCCCAAGCGATTTTGCTCGTCTGCTTTGTCGGCGCGCTCTTTGCGATTCATGCCACTGTCGCATCATTAACCGGACGCGAGATTGCAGATTTCAGCGTTCTCATCGCGTTCTTTGTGATGCTCTTGTGGTTGGTGAACCGCTAAGTTTTTTTCGTACAGGTGCCAAAAATGCTTTACGCACAGTTCAGACCCGCGCTGGTCGCGCTCGCGCTCTTGACGCTTTTGACCGGCTTGGTCTATCCCTTTTTCGTGACGCTGGTGGCGCAGGTCGCGTTTCCGAACCAAGCGCGCGGCTCGCTCATTGTCGAAAATGGGACCGTCGTCGGTTCGGCGCTCATCGGGCAAGCGTTTGATACGCCCAACTATTTTTGGGGTCGCCCTTCGGCAACCGCGCCGTTCGCGTACAACGCGGCGGCATCGAGCGGCTCCAATCTCGGTCCCACCAATCCCGCGCTGCTCGACGCGGTGAAAGCGCGCGTCGAAACATTGCGCGCGGCGGACCCGCAAAACACCGCGCCAATTCCGGTTGACCTCGTGACTGCGTCCGCGAGCGGACTCGACCCGCATATCAGCGTTGCAGGCGCGGAATACCAGATTGGGCGCGTGGCGCGCTCGCGCGGCTTGGACGAATCGCGCGTCCGCGCGTTGGTTGCACAGTTTACCGAAGGACGAGTGTTGGGGATTTTAGGCGAGCCGCGCGTGAATGTATTGTTGCTCAATCGCGCGCTCGACGCGTTGAAATAAAAACGCGCTGCGCCTTGGGGCGGCACAGCGCGTTACGCTTCAACGCGCGCGAATGGCTTGACGCACCCGGCACGCGCCGCGCACGTTATTCTCCAAACGTGGCGGACGGTTCAAACCTTTGGGGACGTTGGACGCGCAGTGGCATCACAATCACAGCGGCGACAAGCAAGAACAAGGCGCCGCTGATGTACGGCGCCGCCGGCGCGAGCGAATCGTACGCCACACCTGCCCATAACGGACCGACTATATTGCCAAGCCCCGCGAGCGCCGTGTTCACGCCCGCCAGTTTGCCCTGTTCATTCAGCGGCAATTGATTCGACGCCATCGCGCCGAGGGTGGCAAAAATCAACGCTGACGCGATGCTGTTCAAAATCATGGCGGGATACACGACCCATTCGACCGGCGCAAACGCCAAGACCAACATCGTCACCGCTTCCAAAACAAGTCCCGTCAACGCCAATTTCTTTTCGCCGAATTGATGTACCAATCTGCCGACGAGCGGAAACATGCCAACGCGCACCACCCCGCCGACGACCAACGCCCACGCGACCATGCCCGCGTCAATGTTAAAACGTCCAATCAAAAAGACGACGATGTTGCTCACGAACGCGGCAAATACAAAATTGAACACGAGTCCCGCGACCAACAATCCACCCAAAATCGGACGCCGCAAGAGTTCACTCGTCGCGCCCAACGGATTCAAGTCCGCGAATTTCAATGGCTCGTGATTCCGCACGGAACGCGGGAGCGATTCGGGCAAAATAAAGAAACCGACCAGCGCGCCGAGCAAAGACAAGACGCCCGCCGCGTATGCCGATGCGGCATAACCGAACGGCAGCAGCGCGCCGCTGAGCGCGGGTCCCAGAATAAAGCCCAGTCCGAACGCCGCGCCAAGCATGGCAAAATTTTTCGCGCGGTCTTGTGGCGGCGTGACGTCGGCAATATACGCGGACGCGACCGAAATGTTGCCGCCCGTGATGCCGTCAATGAGACGCGAGAGAAACAGTACCCACAGCGCGCCGCCGATGCCAAAAATGAAATAACCGACGGACGAACCGAGAATACATACGAGAAGCACCGGTCGCCGTCCAAAGCGGTCCGACAAACGTCCCAGCAGCGGCGCGGCAAGAAATTGCGCGATGGAATAGACGACGGTCAGCAGCGCGACCGTCAACGCGTCCGAACGAAATTCGCGCACAATGTAGGGCGTTACCGGAATGAGCAGTGACAGTCCGAGAATGTCCAACAGCGCGACGACAAAAATAAAAGTGAGCGCCGAACGGCTCGCGGTAGAGCTTGGCATTGTGGGTCCTCCCAAACCTTCCACGTCGGGTCAATGACCGCGCGGGCGAGTGATTGACCTATGCGGAATTGGTGCTATACTGTAATTGTCTTAGATAAGAATTATCTTAGTATCTAAGATAATCAGAGTATAAGGAAATTTCAGAAAATGTCAAGAGGGCAAACCGCGCCGCCGCGTCCCGCGCTCATCGCGGCATTGAATGACGAGACAGGACGCAAATTGAGCACCGCCGCCATCCTGTTTCAACTCGCCATCGCCGACCGCCTCGGACTCGGACTCACCGATTTGGTCTGCGGCGAAATTCTGGCGCGCACCGGTTCCATCACTGCCGGTGAATTGGCAGAACTCAGCGGTTTGACGACGGGCGCCATTACCGGCGTCGTGGACCGATTAGAAAAGGTGGGCTTTGTGCGCCGCGTGAGCGACCCGCATGACCGCCGCCGCGTGATGCTCGAACCACAGTACGCGCAGTTTGACCGCGCGAGCGGGAATCCTTATCACGCGCTCGAACAGCAGTTCAACGCGCTGTATCAAAAGTACAGCGACCCGGAGCTCGCGCTGGTCTTGGAATTTCTGCGCCAGAGCACAACCATTTTGGATGAACAAGCGATGCGCTTGCGTTCACCGGACAGCGCGCCCGCCGCGTCTGCCGCGCCGCGCGTTCCGGAAAATTTGAATGCGCCCGTGAACGCGCGTGCGCGCACGCAAGCGGACCGGCGCGCAGAAACGCCGGACGCGGCGCTCATTCAGATTCGCCGCGGCGGCACGCCCCAACCGACGCGCACGTTCGCGACGCCGCGCGGCGAACTCGGCGTCGCACAGTGGAAATGGATTTCGGGTGGCGTGAACGCCGTTTTCAAACTTGACCCCGCCATGACAGACCTGTATCGCGCGACGTTCACGCACGACATCCCGATTGTGCGCGACCACAACGGCGCTGTTTCGATTCACTATCGCCATCGCACTTTGTTTGGGCGCGGCGGCGGACGCGCAAAAGTGGTGTTGAATCCGGCGGCAGCGTGGGATTTCGATTTTGAATGCGGGGCGTCGCAAATCCAAGCCGACCTGCGCGAACTTGTGCTGCGCGGTTTTGTATTCAAAAGCAAAGCGAGCAAGGTGACCTTGCGCCTCCCCCCCCCCTCCGGCACGGTGCGTTTGCATTTTGAAAGCCCCGTGAGCGACATCCGCATCGAATATCCAAAACGCGTGCCTGTACATTTAGAGTTTCAAGGTGATTGGTCTACGCTCGTGTTTGAGCGCAAAAAATTCGACGTCAGCTCCGAGACGCGCGAATCGCCGGACTATAAACGCGCGTCGAATCGTTACCTCATTGAATTTGTCGGCGGCGCGAGCAAAGTGACCGTCGAAGAGAGCAAATAGATGCCGGGCATATCACGTATCGCAAACTGCACGCTGCCCTACGCGATATGCGATCTGCGATATGCGTCCCGACCCCGATGCCCTGCTCGCGCAGGTGGCAAATGAAAAACCCGCGCACCCGCGCGGCAGACTCAAAATTTTTCTCGGCTATGCGGCAGGCGTTGGCAAAACGTACGCCATGCTCGAAGCGGCGCGTCAACTCGCGCACCTGCCCCCGCATCCATCAAACGGTGACGGACAAGACGGGCAAAAAGCGCCGGGCGTGGATGTTGTCGTCGCGTATGTCGAAACGCATGGACGCCCCGATACAGAGGCGCTCCTCGCCGGATTGGAAATTCTCCCGCGCAAAACAATCGAATATCGCGGCGTCACACTGACCGACATGGATTTGGATGCGGTGCTCGCGCGCAAGCCGCAGCTCGCGCTCGTGGACGAACTCGCGCACACCAACGCCGAAGGAATGCGGCATCCCAAACGCGTTCAAGATGTTTTGGAATTGTTGGACGCGGGAATTGATGTGTACACCACGCTGAATGTGCAGCATCTCGAATCGCTGAACGATGTGATTGCCAAAATCACCGGCGTGATTGTGCGCGAAACATTGCCCGACAGCATCATGGACGCGGCGGACGAAATTGAACTGGTGGACCTGCCGCCCGATGAACTGCTCCAGCGTCTGCGCGACGGCAAAGTGTACGTCCCGGAACAGGCGCAGCGCGCGCTGCAAAAATTTTTCCGTCAAGGCAATTTGACCGCGCTGCGCGAAATGGCGCTGCGCCGCGCCGCGCTGCGCGTGGACAATCAAATGCGCGCGTACATGGAAACGCGCGCGATTGCGGGACCCTGGGCAGCGGCAGAACGGATTCTGGTCGCGGTGAACGCGAACACGTTGGGGGAAAAATTGGTGCGCCGCGCGCGGCAATTGGCAGATGAATTGAATGCCGAGTGGTTTGTCGTGTTTGTCGAAACCGAAGAACAATCGCGCCTGACGCCGCTCCGGCAAGACCAACTCGCGCGGACGCTGCGTCTCGCAGAGGAATTGGGCGCGCAGACACAAACGCTCGCCGCCGACGACATTACCGACGGGCTCTTGCATTTTGCCCGGTCGCGCAACATTACCAAAATTATTGTCGGCAAACCGGTGCGCCCGCGTTGGCAAGAATGGCTGCATCGCTCGCCGGTGGATTCGCTCCTGCGCGCGAGCGGTGAGATTGATGTGTATGTGGTGAGTGCCGCGCCCGAACGCGCTCCCACCGCCGGACAGCGCGATTGGTTTCCGCATCGTCCCTTTGGACGTTATCTCTTTGCCATTTTGCTCGTCGCCGCCGCGACCCTCCTCAGTTATCTCATTGACCCACTGCTGTCACAAACCAATTTGGTCATGTTTTATTTGCTCGGCGTCGTCATCGCCGCGTTGTATTTGGGACGCGGTCCGGCTGTTTTGGCTTCTACATTGGGCGTGCTCGCGTTTGATTTTTTGTTTGTGCCGCCGCGTTACACTTTGATTGTGGACGATGCGGAATATGTGCTGACTTTTCTCGCGTTGTTTGTCGTCGGTCTCGTCGTGAGCCAATTGACCGCGCGCGTGCGCGAGCAAGCCGACGCGGCGCGCCAACGCGAACAAGAGAATGCAACGCTGTACGCGCTTTCGCGTGACCTCGCGGTCGCCGCGAATGTTAAAGAAATTTTGCGCGCGCTCAAAACCAACGCGGCGACCATGTTCGGACGCCGCGTGCATGTGCTCTTGCCCGCGCCCAATCGCCAATTACAGATTGTGGGGCAGGACGAATCCGACATGGCAGAAAATGAACGCGCGGTGGCGACGTGGGCATTCGAGCACGCCCAAGCCGCCGGACGCGATACGGACACCCTGCCCGCCGCGCAAATGCGCTTTATGCCGTTACGCACCGCGCGCGGCGTTCTGGGCGTGATTGGCGTCGCGCCGGGCGATTCCGAAGCGCATCTCTCCCCCGCGCAGCGTCGTTTGTTCGACACTTTTGCATCGCTTGCCGCCACCGCGATTGAACGCGCGCAGCTTGCCGAGCAAGCGCAGCAAGCCCAAGTGCTGCGCGCCACCGAAGAGCTGCAAAACTCACTGCTCAATTCCATCTCGCACGATTTACGTACGCCGCTGGTTTCCATTACCGGCGCGCTGACGAGTCTGCAAGAGCAAAGCGGCGCGCTCGACGAACAAGCGCGCCAAGCGCTGCTCGAAAACGCGCGCGGCGAAACCGAACGCCTCAATCGGCTCGTCGGCAATTTGCTCGACATGACGCGTTTGGAAGCCGGCGCGCTGCGACTCACGCGCGAATTGTCAGACATGCAGGACGCGGTGGGCTCGGCGCTGGAACAATTGGGCTGGCGTTTGCGCGGACGTGAAGTGCGCGTGGATGTGGCAGAGGATGTTCCGCTCGTGCCGATGGACTTTGCGTTGATTGTTCAAGTGTTGGTCAATCTGATTGACAATGCTTTGAAATACGCGCCGCGTGATACGCCGATTGAAATTCGCGTCCGCGCGCAGCCGCAGCAAATTCAGGTGCAGGTGATGGACCGCGGACTCGGCATCCCGTCTCAAGATTTGCCGCGCGTCTTTGATAAATTTTATCGCGTGCAGCGTCCCGAAATGGTGAGCGGCACGGGCATGGGGCTCGCGATTTGCAAAGGCATCATTCAAGCGCACGGTGGGACCATCACCGCCGAAAATCGTCTCGGCGGCGGAACATTGATTACGTTTACGCTGCCGTTAAAGACCTGACCGATTTCCACGCGAACGCGCCATGTGACGCGATGGTGCGGTTACGGCGCAAAGGTTGCGAGTGCCGCACACAGTTTGAAAACCTGGCAGGTGTCTACCACGAATGAACGAAGGCGCGCGTATTCTTATCGTAGATGATGAACCGGCAATTCGGCGGTTCTTGCGCACCGTCTTGACCGCGCACGGTTATACGGTGTTTGAAGCCGCGCGCGGGCAAGATGCTATTGCGCAAGCCAACGCGCAGCGTCCCGACGCGATTGTTTTGGATTTGAGACTGCCGGATATAGACGGCGTGCAGGTGACGCGCGTCCTGCGCGAATGGTCGCAAACGCCGATTCTAATTTTGTCCGTGCGCGAAAGTGAGAATGACAAAATCGCCGCACTCGATGCGGGCGCGGATGATTATTTGACCAAACCGTTTGGTTCGGGAGAACTGCTCGCGCGCCTGCGCGTCGCGTTGCGGCGCGCGGCAAAAAGCGCGAACGAACCAATTTTCCAAACGGGCGCGTTGAAAATAGATTTCGGCAAACGTCTGGTGACGATGAATGAAAAGGAAATTCCGCTCACGCCGACCGAGTACGATTTACTGCGCGCGTTGGTAAATGACGCGGGCAAAGTGCTGACGCATCATCATTTACTGCGCGTCGTGTGGGGCGTGGGGTATCAAGATGAAATGCACATGCTGCGCGTCAACATTAGCAACCTGCGAAAAAAAATTGAACCGGATGCCACGCGCCCGCGCTATATTGTGACCGAACCGGGAGTGGGCTATCGCTTGCGCGTGAGTGAGTGAATTGGCGGTTGGAGATTGGAGATTGGAGGCCGGAGACTAGAGATTCTGTACGGCAACATGAAAAGAATTTTCGGGAGTTGTGCAGTAATTTTCAGCGCAATTCTCGAAAATTTTTATGTTAATCACCTAACGTTGTCATTCATGCGACAATGTTGTAAAATGCCGCACAAGAAACATTTTGCGAGACGCGATGCGTCATGCGCGCTTCGCTACATCGAGGTCAGATATGCAAGTAAGTGTGCTGCAAGAAAATCTCGCGCGCGGTATTTCGATTGTCAGCCGCGCGGTTGCCACCCGTTCCACGTTGCCCGTTCTGGGAAATATTTTGCTCGCCACTGAAGGCGGACGCCTGAAACTCGCCGCGACGAATTTGGAAATTGGCATTACGCATTGGACCGGGGCGCAAGTGCATTCCGAAGGCGCGATTACCGTTCCCGCGCGCCAGCTCGCGGATTATGTGAACGCGCTGCCGCCCGACCGCGTCGAAATGGAATTGAACACGAAAACGCAAACGCTGCATCTCAAATGTGCGCGCTATGACGCAAACATCAAAGGCGTGGACGCGAGCGAATTTCCCATCATTCCGACGATTGGCGATAACTCGGCGGGTGGCAACCCAAAAATTTTGGTCGAACCCGATACCTTGAAAGAATTAATCGCGCAAGCAACCTTTTCTGCCGCGCAAGATGATTCGCGTCCGGTCTTGACGGGTATTCTTGCCAAGTTCGACAAGGACACGGTCACATTTGCTTCCGCCGACGGTTTTCGTTTGTCGGTGCGCAGCGCGGTGTTGGGAACAAAACTCGGCGCGCCGGTGAGCGTGATTATTCCCGCCAAAGCATTGCAAGATGTTGCGCGCGTGCTGGGCGACCAAGAAGCGCCTGCCGAAATTGCGATTACGGAAAATCGTTCGCAAGTGTTGTTCCATCTCGAAAACACCGACATTGTTTCGCAATTGATTGACGGCAACTTTCCCGATTTCAATCAAATCGTTCCGAAATCGTACACCACGCGCACCATCATGAACACGAACGAATTGCAAAACGCGGTCAAAGCGGCAAGCGTGTTTGCGCGCGAAGCATCGAACATTGTGCGCTTGAATATTTCGAGCGGCAACGATATGGGCGGCGGCAAAGTCGTCATCGCCGCGCAGAGCGCGGAAACGGGCGACAACGTTGGCGAGATTGACGCGACGGTGGACGGCGACCCCATCGAAATCGCGTTCAACGCGCGATTCTTGAGCGATGTGCTGGGAGTCTTGAACGCGCCGCAGGTCGCGTTGGAAACGAGCACCGCCGCGAGTCCGGGTGTGGTGAAACCTGTGGGACGCGATGATTTTACGCATGTGATAATGCCGATGCACATCGGAAGATAATGCCGAATGCACAATGCCGAATGCACAATGCATAATGAAAAGTCGTGCATTGTGCATTTTCAATTGTGCATTGATTTTCAGTGAACGAACTATTTTTGCTCACCGCGTTTTATGTCGCGACAGGGCTACTTCTCGTCGCGATTTCGATTCCCCTCATTCAGCGGCGTATCAAGCCGAATCCGTTTTACGGTTTTCGCACGCCGACTACGCTCAAGAATGAAAGGGTGTGGTATGAGGTGAACGCGTATTCGGGGAGACGGTTGCTGATTGCGGGAATCATTGTCGTCATTACCGCAATTGTTTTCGTGTTCATTCCCAATCTGACGCTTGATGTGTATGCGATTCTTGTCGCGCTGGTGTTGGGCATGTCCATCACGATCGGACTGGTGCAGAGTTTTCGACATTTGAGAGAGATTACGAAATAAAAAACCGCGCAGTTGTGGAGACCGCGACCTATTTGATTCACTTGACGTGTACGCGCACATGGCGGACACTGGCTTGGCTTGGACAAGCATAGCCAAGTATGGCTCAAGGAGAGAAAAATGAAACGCAACGCGCAATCCATTCGCATTGTTCCCGCCAGTCAAGCCAAGAATAATTTCGGTGAGCTGTTGAAACGCGTCTACGAAAACGACGAACCACAAATCATCGAACGCGCGGGCATGCCCGTGGCGGCGATTATTTCCATTAGCGATTTTCAACAAATGTATCCGCAGCAGGGGAAAGCGGGAGCGCAGCTTGCCAACAGCGCGAAACGGCAGCAGGCGGCAAAGGAAATTGCTGCCTTTCTCAAGCAAATGCAAAAAGGCGGGGAAAAATTTAGCGAAGAGGAGGTAGATGCGGACGCGCTCGAGGCAGTGATGGAATTGCGACGCGCGCGGCGTAAAAAATAGTGCGCGTCTTTCTCGATGCAAATGTTCTGGTTAGCGCGGCAATCAGACCAAAAGGCAAGCCCGACCAAATTGTTCGCCGAGTTGTGACAGATTTTGATTGGCTCGCCTCAGAGTATGTCTTGTCCGAAGTTGCGCGCGCGTTGTCGCGTTCGCACATCCAAAACAAGTAGGCTGGATTGGTGACATCCGAAAACCAAGCGCGATTCTTTGAAATGATTCGTCAACAGTCTGAGATTGTTGAAACCGACGTGGTAATTGATTCTACCTCTCGCGACATCAAGGACGACCCAGTTCTCGCCAGCGCAGCCGACGGACACGCCGATTACATTGTCACGGGTGACCGCGATTTGCTCGTATTGGGTGAATACGAAGGGATTCAAATCGTAACCCCAGAACAATTTTTGCAGATTTTAGATGACATGCAAAATGATTAAGCCCTCCATTCGGAGGGCTTTTTTTACTCTGGACATTTCTCGACATGCAAATATTTTTTACATTCTTCTTGGGTGAGTGAACGCGTCACGCGCGTTATTTCAAATTCTACTTGCGGCACGTGGGCTGATAATCGCGCAAATTGTATTGCTCAATCTCCTCTGTATCCAGATCTCGTGACAAGCGCGCACAAGCCATGTCAATCGCGTTTTGCAAATCAATCGTCCATATCCGGATTGTACCAAAGTCGTTTTGCGTATAAATGCGCTTGCCGTCGGGATAGAACCCAAGATGATTGAGTCCGTCCTCGTGACCAATGAACTGACGCACTTCCTTGCCCGTTTCAACGTCCCACAACCGCGCCGTGCGATCATCTCCACCGCCACCACTCAGTATAAATTTTCCGTCCGGCGAAAACGCGACAGGAAAAACAGGACCGACATGCCCGATGAACTGGCGCAGCTCTTGACCCGTCGCCACATCCCACAAGCGAAGCGTTCCATCCTGACTTGCCGTAACTAAACGTTTTCCATCCGGTGAAAAGTCAACACCTTCGACCAGATTCGTGTGTCCGACAAATTGACGAACTTCCTTGCCCGTTTCCGTCTCCCAAACGGAAGCAGTGTTACCTTCGTGCGTGTTCGACGCAATATATTTTCCATCCGGCGAAAACGCGACGCGATATCCATCTCCGGTAGTGCCGATATACTCGCGAATCAACTTGCCCGTTTTCAAGTCCCACAAGTGCATTCCTTCCTGACTGCGCTCCACGAGGTATTTTCCGTCCGGTGAAATATCGGAACGCCATCCCGCCTTGACACCTTCAAAGCGCGCGACTTCTTTCCCGGTCGCTGTTTCCCACAAGTGTCCGACATCCTCGACGCGTCTGCCCCAAAAATATTTTCCATCTGGAGTAAATGCCAGCCCGTTGACGCCATTCTTACCGTCTAGCACGAGTGGCTCACGCAATTTCTTTCCTGTTTTCGCATCGTAAAAACCTATGGCATGATCCAGTCCTACCAACAAGAGCTTGCCGTCGGGCGATAATGCCGCGTCGCCAATGACCTGACCGCCAATGACAATGGGTTCGGGGTCTGGAAAAAGTTCCCAAATTCCCGCTTGCGAGCGAAGATCAATGCTCGCGAGGGCGAGATACCTGCCGTCATTGGAAATATCCGCTGAAAGAATCAAGCCCTTGTATCCGCGAAATTCTTTCAGCGTTTCTCCTGTTTCTACATCCCAAAGCCTTGCCGTGCCATCCTCACTCGTGGAAACAAAGTGTTTTCCGTCGGGCAAAAATGAAACTGCGCCGGGAGCGCGTGGGTGGCCAACGAATTCGCGAATTACTTTGCCGCTTGGAATCTCAAACATCAAGATGGATTTCTTATAATAAGTTGCACCAAGTGCGAACCTCCCATCCGGCGAAAACGCAACCCCGTCAATACCTTCTTTCTCGCCAAGCCGCTGAATCTCCTTGCCGGTTTCGAGGTCCCAAAGAATTACCACCTCGTCCAGCCCCGAACTCAACAGCATTTTCCCATCGGGAGAATATGCCACACGGATCGCGGACTTGGCATGCCCCTGCAACGTTTGAACAAGCTTGCCGGTAGCAACATCCCAGAGACGTATAGCGCTGTCGTTCTCATCAATAGGATTGCTGCTTGCAACCGTTTTGCCATCGGGAGAAAACACAACTTCAGTGCCCGCCAGATTGGGTGCAAAGCGCCGCACCTCATTTCCGGTCTCTGTATCGTACAAGCGAAGGTCCTCTGTACGAAGACTTGTTACAATGAGTTTTCCATCGGGCGAAAACTTGGCTGCACTCAACCTTACTGTACCGGGGAATTGGCGAATCTCCTTTCCCGTTTTTGCATCCCACAGACGAATCGTTTTGTCCGAGGAAGCGGTAAGCGCGTACTGGCCATCGGGGGAAAGGTCAATGCTCCACACGCTGTCTGTGTGACCACGGAACGAGACGCGGGGATAATCGCGCGCTATTGCACGCAGCAATAGACCATCCGCCGGACCGAAATAACCTTGTTTCAAAACATGTAATGCCAGCAGCGCAGGCAAATCTGCGAAAACATTTTGGTCTAGCGCGAGATTTCCTTCAGCGACGAGACGTTGTTTGTCGGACAATGCGAGTCGTTCTTGCGCGACATTTTCATTTGCAATTGCCGTCGCACGCGCGTATTGTTCTGCTATCGCATTCTCATTCGCGCGATTTCCAAAAAACAGTGCAGCACCCGCGAGTAAAATCGCCAACACAAACGCGCCCGCGAGAAACACCGCGCGTTGGCGCAATTTTCTATTCGCGTTCTGTTCCGTCTCCGCCAATTTTTGTGCGGCAACCAATTCGCGCTGTTGCTGTTCTTCGCGCTCGCGTGCTTCGCGTTTCTCGTTTTCTTCCGACGCGTCCAAAAACGCGCGTTCGCCCGCGTTCAACACATTCACATTCGTTACCGCAAATTCTTTCGCCTGCGCCAAACGCGCGCCGCGATACAACGCACTCGGATCGCGTTCTAACAGTTCCCACTCTTGCGCGGCTTCGGTGAGATGACGATGCAATTTCAAACCGTCGCGATTTTCATTCAACCATTCGCGCAAGCGGGGCCACTCGCGAATCAATGCTTCGTGCGCGACCTCAGCCGTACTTTCATGGGTCGTAATCAAGCGCGCATCCGCAAGCAGCGTCAATACCTCGCGCACGTTTGCGCGTTCGATGTCTCCCGTCTCCAGTTCTCGAATCTCGGCGCGTCTGCGAGTGTCTTCGGTACCTTCGCCAAGCTCGGTCAACCTTAAGAAAATGTTGCGCGCGATGTTTTGTTGTTCGGGCGAGAGTTGTTGATATGTAGATTCCGCCGTGTGAGCAATCGCGCCGCGCACGCCGTCCGATTCCGCATATCCTTTTAATGTCATGCGATGCCCGCTGCGCCGCTTCCACGTTTCAAGCAGCGCGTGCGATAAAAGCGGCAGCGCACCGGGTTCTCCGCCTACATCACGCAGAATCAAATCTACGAGCCCCGGTTCAAATTCCCAGTTGCCGCGTTTGGCAGGTTCCTCCATTGCGCGCCGCAATTCCTCCACGCTCATCGGTCCGATGTACTCTTGCTGTTTTGCCACCGCGTCGCGCAATTCGGGATATTGCGCGAGGTGCGAATAAAAATCCGCGCGCAGCGTAATCACGAGCGTAAGCAATTGCGTGCGTCCTGCACTTGAGTCCGATTGAACTCCCACCGCGTCGAGCAAATTATCAATGAACTGCTCGCGTTCAAATTCATCGCGGCAGAGCGTAAAGAGTTCTTCAAATTGGTCAACGACTAACAAGTGATGAGCGATGAGGGATGAGGGATGAGTAGTATCATTCTCACTCATTCGTCGCAACCACAGTTGGAGCGAACGTGGGTCGCGCGCCAAATCATCTAGCAATGTCGCCGTTGCCGTCACCGATTCCGCGTCCCGCGTCAATGCGACTGCCAGCGCTTCTAACGGATGCGCGGTCGGCGTCATCACAAACACGCGCCATTCGTAGAGACGTTCCGGCGGAACGTCTCTACGAATGGCAGGAATCAGTCCCGCACGCACCAGCGACGATTTGCCGCTGCCGGACGCGCCAACGACGACGGCGAGAAAACGCTGTGAACGAATCGAGTCCGCCAATTTTTCGACGAGTTGTTCGCGCCCGAAAAACAAATTCGCGTCTGCTTCGTCAAAAAATTCCAGTCCTTTGAATGGCGGTTCGCCCGGCGCGGGCGGTTCGTTCGCCGCGTCAAAATCTTTGAGCGGCGGAAACTCGGACGGCAGTCCCTCAATCGTCAGTTGAACGATACGCACGGGATAGCGCAAATCTTTTAGGCGATGTTCGCCCAAATCTTGAAGCCCGGTGCCGGGCGGCAATTCGTTTTCGACAAGCGCGCGCGTCGTTTCGGATAACAGCACCTGTCCGCCGTGTCCCGCGCTGCCGATGCGCGCCGCGCGATGCACGTCAATGCCCACGTACCCCGTGCGCGCCAACATCGGTTCGCCCGTGTGCAAACCCATGCGCACACGCAAACTTTCACCGTGCTGCCACGGATGCGACGCGAGCGCGCGCTGTGCCTGTGCCGCAAAGCCGACCGCATCTGCCGCGCGAAAGAATGCAAAAAAGAAAGAATCGCCCTGCGTATCCACTTCGTGACCGTTGTGTTGTTCGGCGATGGCGCGCAGGAGGTCGCGCTGGTCGGCGAGCAAATTCGCGTACGCGTCGCCCAATTTTTCCACGAGCTGCGTCGAACCTTCAATGTCGCTGAAAAGGAACGTGATGGTGCCGGACGGTTGAATCAGAATTGATGAGAGAGGCGTGACGAGCGGCTGCGTGACTTGATTGCCGCGCGAGAGTTCATCAAACAATGCACGCGTTTCGGGCGAAGGGTCAACGCCGAGGTCGTTGCGCAGTGCTTCGACGCAGCGTTCGTACGCGAGCGCGAGTTTGGCGGAATCGCCCTGCGCGGCGGCAGCTATCATCAATGCGCGATACGCAGGTTCGGGCGTTTGTCCCAGCGCAATCCAGCGGTCTGCCCATTCCTGCATTTGCTTCCAACGCTTTTCTTGAATCAAGTGCTCAAGCAGCGCCCCGCACTTGGTTTCAAAAATTCCCTGCACGCGGTCGCGTTCGAGCAGCATCCATTCAGCATAGAAACCGGGCAAGAGTTCGCCGCGATACAACGAGAGACTGGAGATGAGAGATTCGGGATTGTCGTCGGATTTTTCCAGCGCGGCAACGTCGAGCCAATAGCCCGCGTCGGGGTTGAACGTGACAGAAAACTCGTCTGCGTTCAAATAATCGGGATTGCCTGCTTGATGCGCGGTGATGGCTTTGCGAATGCGCCACAATTCTTGCCGCAGATTTTTCCGTGCGATGTCGTCGGAGGTGTCTGGCCAAATCATGCCCGCGAGTTTTTCGCGGCGGTGTTCCGCGCCCGCGTAAAGGACCAAAAACGCAAAGAGCGATTGTCCCGAACGCGAAGCAATAAGGACGCGCTTGCCCTCTGTGCGAACGTCGAATTGACCGAGCAGCCGAATTTGAAGCATAGCGCACCTCTTTTGGTCCGCAGGTTGAAACCTGTGGGCAAGGGTTCATGCTCAAGCAGTTCGTCACTTGCTTTTCCCTTGCCATTAGACTTTAGACTAAGGATTTTCCGAATAGCAAATGGGCTTGGCTGCCCACTGTACCCTTCAGGAGGAGCAGTTCAGCGCGGATGAATCGCAAACCGGCTCAACTTTTTGCCAAGCCCCCCGAGACTTTAGCCAAGCGGTGTCTTTTTAGCGTCTCCAGTGTGAAATTGACGGCGGAGACGCAGGAGCGACGTGGTTCTGTTTAAATG
>JAKOPZ010000029.1 GCA_029778615.1 Chloroflexota bacterium
GCGCGCGGACACATTGTGCTTTTTTCCGATGCCGACCTCTCGACGCCGATTCAAGATTTGGAAAAATTATTGCCGTGGTTCGAACGCGGCTACGACATTGTCATCGGTTCGCGTGAAGGCGCGGGCGCGCAGCGGATTCAAGAACCGTTCTATCGTCACATCATGGGACGCGTGTTTAATTTGGTGGTGCAAATGCTGACGGTGCGCGGCATCGAGGACACGCAGTGCGGCTTTAAAGCGTTCCGCGATGAAGTGGCGCAGGATATTTTTTCGCGCATGTTGTTGTACGGCGCGGACACACAAAAAATTCGCGGCGGCATGGTCACCGCGTTCGATGTCGAAGTATTGTTTATTGGTTACAAATCAGGATACCGCATCAAAGAAGTTCCCGTGCAGTGGCGTTATGGCACCGAGACCAAAGTGAATCCGCTCAAAGATTCGTATCGCAATTTTCGCGATGTGCTGCTCGTGCGGTGGAATGATATGCGCGGATTGTATGAACCCGCGCGCGTGTCGTCGCCTGCGCCCGCCACATCGCAGTCCGGCATGAAATCCGAGTAACCCCCCGTTTGCAATTTTTCGGCGCACCATGAGCGATTCGATTCTGTTGCGCCCACGTCTCTTGCGGCGCATTCAAGCAGCTCTTTACACGCAATCCGTTCTGGTGACCGCGCCCGGCGGTTACGGCAAGACGACGCTCTTGCGCGCGTTGACGCGCGAAATTCCCCACTCCAGTTATTTTCGTTTGACTTCTGCCGATGCCGATGTGGCGTGGCTGCAAACGCGGCTCGGCGACCTCGACGCGCAAGCCGAAAACATTCTCATTCTCGACGACGCGCATGTTTTGAATGACGCGCCCGAGACCTTGTTGTGGCTCGCGCAAAGATTGGATGACGCGCCGGCGCGTTTTGTATTGGGCGCGCGGCATCTCGCGTTGCCTGTCACGAAACATGCGCTGCTCAACCTCGACGCGAATGATTTGGCATTCACTGAACAAGAAAGCCGCGCGCTGGGTATTGCGGACGAATGGCAAAGCGCCGCGCGCGGCTGGGCGCTCGCGTTGGATTTGGCGCGGCGCACAAAGGTTGCGCCGCGCGCAGTGTCAGACGATGCCGCCGCGCGCACACAGTTGTTTGAATTGCTGTCGCGCGCGGTCTTTAATGATTTACCGCCCGCGTTGTATCAATTTCTCCAACGCACCGCCTTGCCGCGTTCGTTTAATGTGGAACTCGCCGCGTTGGTGTGCGAAACCGATGCTGCAACCGCGCGCGCGTTTTTGGAAAACGCGCAGCAGCGTGCGTTATTTATCCAGGAAAGCGACAAGCCCGGTTGGTATCAGTATCACGAGTTGGTGCGCGCGTTTTTATTGGCACAGCAAACGGATGCAACCTTGCACTATGAACGCATCGCGCGTTGGTTTGTGGCGCACAATGATTTGGAAACGGCGCTCGAGCACGCGTTGGATTGGCATTTGGACGCGTTGGCAGCGGATTGGTTAAATGAAATCCCGCCCGAATTTATTTGGAGCGCGAACCGGTATCGCACGTTTCGGCGTTGGGTGAATGCGCTGTCGGCGGACGCGCGCGCGGCGCATCCCGAACTGCTGATGCGTTTGGGACGCGATTTGCATTATCTCGGCTTAACGCAAGAGGGCTGGCAATATCTTGAACAAGGATTGGCATTGACGCAAGCCCAAACCGCGCGCAGCGGCAACCGCGAACCGTTGCAGCAGGCACAGCTCATCGTTGCCACTGCACAGCGCCGCGATGGCGAACCGGAAGCCGCATTGCAAACGTATCGCGCCATCGCCAGCGACGCGACGCTTGCGCCGGAATTACGCATGAAAACATTGCTCGGCATCGCGGGAACGCTCGATTCGTTAGCGCGTTTGAAGGAGGCGCGGCGCGCGTGCGCGGACGCACTTGTGTTGGCGGAACAATTGCGCGATGAATTGCAGGCGTTTCAAATCCGCATCAATCTGGCGACGGTATTAACTTCGCTGGGCGAATTTGACGCAGCGCGTCATGAATTGGAAACGAACGCGCTGTATTGCGCGGAACGTCCCGGTTTGAACATCACAAATCTCGCATATTGGTGCGAGTTGGATTACGAAGCGGGCGATTGGGATTCCTTGCGTGAACATTTAATGCAAGCCGGCGCGCTGCAGCGCGCCCTCGAAGACGCGGGACACATGGCGATTTGGTTTGAATATACGCGCGCGTTATTTCACATCGGCAACGGCGAATTGGATGCGGCGCAAGCGGTGTTGGACAAGGCGCAGCCGTACAGTTATGAACAGCGTTTGTATGCCGCGTATTATCGTTTGTGGCTGCTGCGGCGGCAGGGCAGCGCGCGTGCGGTGGTGACGCGCGCCGATGAATTGTTACGGCAAGAACTCAAAGCGCGGCGCATTCGCGCGTTGACGGCGTTGGAACGCGAAATCGCGATGTTGGATGTTGTTGAGGCGCAACCGTCCACGGAAATTTCCGACGCGCTCGCGCTCGTGCCGGCGTTGTGTTTGCGCGCGGACATGGTGCGCTTGCGCGCGCTGCTCGCACTGCGTTGTCAGCGCGCACATGACGCGCGATGGAAGCATCACGCGCAGGCGGTTTTGCGCGCGTTGGATAAGCGCGCGTACGCGCAATTGTTGATTCAACGCGACCCCGATTTGGGCGCGCGCTTTTGGACATTGCTCTTGCAGGAAAATATCGCGCTGGAAAAAACATTTGCGGCACTGCGCGCGTTGGGCGCGGTAAATTTTGTTGCGCCGTTGTTGTTGCACCAGGACGCGGCGGTGCGAACGCGCGCGGCGAATGCGCTCCAAGATATCGAGCGCGAAGATGTGTTGCCCGCGCTGCACGCGCAATTGGAAACGGAAACGGATGCGGACGCGCGGCGCGCGCTGCAAGCTGCGCGCGATACATTGGAAGCACTCCCGCCGCCGCGCTTGGAAATTCACTTGATGGGCGAATTTCGCGTGGCGCGCGACGGCGTTTTGATTTCTGATGACGCGTGGCATCGCCCCATCGTGCAGCGCTTGTGTCAATTTTTCGCGCTGCATCGCGGCGAACGTTTGGCGCGCGACCAGATTCTCGACGCGTTATGGAGTGATACGGAACCGGAAAACGCGGCCGTCACGTTTCGCACGGTGTACAGCCGCTTGCGGAATGTGTTGGAGCCGCATCTGCGCGCCAAAGCGCCGTCGCGTTATTTCGCGGTGGAAGGCGATGTGTATCGCTTTGACCCGCACGACCGCGCGCGCGTGGACGCGGAACAATTCACCAAAATCTTGCGCGCGGTGTTGAACGAACGCGCGCAGTACGATATTCCGCTGCTGTCGCAAGAATTCTTGCACGCGCTGGAAAATTTCAAACCACTGCTTCCGCAGCTGCCCTTGGAAGAATGGCTGCTCGAACCGCGCGAACGTTTGAATGCGTTGTATGTCGAAGGATGTTTATACGCCGCGCAGGCGCAATTGAGCTACAGTCGTTTTGAAGACGCGCTGCGATGGGCGCAGAAAACTATTGACGCCGCGCCGTGGTCGGAAGAAGCATACCAAGCCCTCATGCGCGCGCACGCGCGCTTGGGCAACCGCACGCTCGCGCTCAATGCATACAACGACGCGGCAAACGCCCTCCGCCGCGAACTCGACCTCGAACCTTCTCCTCTCACGAATTGGCTCGCGCAGAAACTGCGCGCGGGACAAGAGATCTAATCGTGCAAAAAATTGCGATGCGGCGCATCGCAATTTTTTTTTGCACTTGCCCTTTTTGTTCACTCGCTGTCAACATCCGTTTGCTATAACATTCGCATGAAACAGCGGACGATGATTTTGCGCGTGTGGCGCGATGCGGCGGGCAATTTGCACGTGCGTGTGCAGGACCCGATTCGCGAACTCGATGCACGTTTGGCGGCGGCGGACGCGTTATGGGAAACCTTGCAAGGTTGGGTCAAGCCACTGCCCGGTGAGTTGGATGACAACACAGAGGGCGAGCCACGCACGCTATCGAATTACGAGAGTGGAGAGATAGGAGCAAGCGGATGAACCAAGATTCATTTTTAGCCCTGTTTCCCGGCATTGTAGGCGCGATAGCATTCGCTGCGATTGTATGGTTTGTTTGGCGGAGATGGCGCACGCGGCAAAAAGTAGAGACGATAAAAAAGGAACTGCCATTGGGCGCGACCGGAGCAAACGCCGTGAAGGAACGCGAGCATAGTTACATTGTCGGCGGTGTGGTAGTGAAAAAGAGGGAGGAGCCCAAATGAAGTGCCCGAAAGATATTGCAGCGAAACGCGCGGCAGGAGTGACCGTTTTCGTTGTCAGCGTGTGTGTTTTACTTTTGAGTATCGCCTCATTCGGCGGCGAAAGTGTGTCGCGCACTCACGCCTCCGGTGAGGTGTGGGCAACACAACTCGCCGTCGGCAGCCAGCATTCCTGCGCCATCACCGGCACCGGCAGCGTCAAGTGTTGGGGCAAAAATAACTACGGACAACTGGGTGACAACTCGACAACGAATCGCACCACGCCCGTTGACGTTTGTGCGGATGCGTCGTGTGCAACGTCATTGAATGGCATCACCGCTCTCACGGCAGGACTTGATTTTACGTGTGCGTTGACCAACGCGGGGCGCGTCAAATGTTGGGGCAAGAATTCGTTTGGCGCATTGGGCAACAATACCCAGACGGAGCAACATACGCCGGTGGACGTTTGTGCGGATGCGGATTGCAATAGCGCCTTGAACGGCGTGACGGCGATTTCGGCGGGGGCAAACTTTACATGTGCGTTGATGTCGAGCGGCGGAGTCAAATGTTGGGGACACAATACGCGAGGGCAGTTGGGGGACAATACAAATACAACGCGCTTGACGCCGGTGGATGTGAGCGGCTTGTTCGGCGTGCAAAGTATTGCGGCAGGTTATGTGCATGTGTGCGCGGTGCAGTTCAGTTTGATGCAGTGTTGGGGCGGCAATAGTCAAGGCGAACTCGGCGATGGGACGACTACAGACCACAATTTGCCGCAACCTGTTTGCGCGGATGCCGGTTGCACGGCGGGACTGAGCAACATTGTCGCTATCGAAGGCGGTGAAACGTACACCTGCGCGTTGACCTTTGGCGGGGGCGTCAAATGCTGGGGCAACAATGCCTTTGGACAATTGGGCGATGGGACGCAAACGGTCCGACTCACACCGGTTGATGTTTGCGCAGATAGTGCCTGCGCGACGCGCTTGACGAGCGGTGTCGCCCAAATTGGCGCCAAGTGGAAGCACACGTGCGCGGTGATGAACAGCGGCGGCGCGAAATGTTGGGGACACAATCAAAATGGGAAATTGGGCGACGGGACGACGACGAATCGGTACATCCCGGTTGATGTAAGTAACTTGGCAAGTGGGGTTGGAGAAATCGAGCCGGGACAACAGCATACCTGCGCGCGCATGAGCAAAGGCGCGGTGAAATGTTGGGGCGACAATGCGTATGGACAATTGGGCAATGGGACGACAACAGACAGCCGCGCGCCTGTAAATGTATCCGGTTTTGCGAATGTTCCTACAACGCCCACACCAACGTCAGTTACACCACCACCCACTCCAATTCCTGCGGGCGCAATGCAAATTGACGCGGGCTATCTACACACCTGCGCGGTGACGACAAGCGGCGCAGCGTGGTGCTGGGGCAGAAACGAATCGGGACAACTGGGTGATGGAACAACAACGGACCGTTTGATACCCGTCACTGTGGATGGCTTGTCAAGCGGCATCGCTGCGATTTCCGCAGGGCGGACGCATACTTGCGCGCTGACCACAGGCGGCGGGGTCAAGTGTTGGGGTCTCAATCGTTATGGCGCGTTAGGAGATGGCACAGCGACAGACCGCTTGACGCCGGTGAATGTGACTGGCTTGTCCAGCGGGATTGCTGCCATCTCTGCGGGATATAACCACACTTGCGCGCTGACGACGGGCGGTGGGGTCAAATGCTGGGGCTGGAATGAATTTGGGACACTTGGAGATGGTTCAACGACCGACCGCTTGACACCGGTGGATGTAGTTGGATTATCGAGTGGCATCGCGGCAATTTCGGCAGCCGGGAGACATACTTGCGCTTTGACAACAGGGGGCGGTATCAAATGCTGGGGCTCGAATGCCGATGGCGCTTTGGGGAATCCCACGATTGATTTGCAAAGCAGTGTACCGGTTGATGTGTGTTTAGACTCGGACTGCACTGCACACTTGACAAGCGGTGTCACATCACTTTCCGGAGATTCATTCCACACGTGTGCAGCGACCACGGGCAATGTGAAATGTTGGGGTCTCAATATCTCAGGTGAGATTGGCAATACGTGTTGGAAACTTTGTCGGTTTTTTCTCCCTGTAGATGTTCCCAACTCAGCCGGACTCTCGCCGGTCGGCGCGGGCTTTTTCCTCAGCGCGGCATTGACGCCGAGTGGGGGAGTAAAGTATTGGGGCAACTTTCATTTTACGCCGACGGATATCAGCAATTGGACGAGTGGCATTACTGTGTCTGCGGTGGGCGGCGGGCATATCTGCGCGCTCGCAACGAACGGAGCTGTGAGCTGTTTCGGAGACAATTACTATGGACAACTCGGGGATGGCAAGAGTGGCAATCAATGGGTTGACACTCCCGTACAAGTGGTTGGATTGAACGGAGGCAGCAGCCCGCCCACCCCGACCCCATCGCCCACGCCTGATTGCTCCGCTGCACCCGCGAAACCCGTACTCTCTGCTCCCGCGAACAACAGCAGCACAAGCAATCTTCACCCAACCTTGCGCTGGAACGCGGCGAACTGCGCCGAGACGTACAAAGTGACCGTCAAAGATACGGCGACGGGAAATACAGTGGACAAGGCAACGGGTTTGACGAGACTGCGTTACCGCACCGACACCTTGACGGCGAACAAAACGTACAAATGGTTCGTACATGCGTGCCACACGCACGGCTGTACGAAATCGGCGGTGTGGACCTTCACCGAACAATAAGTTTCCAAAAAGTCATTCACACGCGCGGGGGCGAATTTGATTCGTCCCCGCGTTTTTTATATTCCGGCCGCACGCACGCGTTCAATCATTTCATCAATTTGTTTGTGATGAAATTTTTCGTGTCCCGCGTAACCCATCAACCATTCCGCACCATTGGATGCCTCGTCGAATCCGCCGAAATGCCGTAATTCAAAATTCCAATGCTCGCTTTCGTTTTCAATCATTCGGCACGTCATTGTTCGCGCGCGTTGAAACCAAAACCGAATCGCGTCTTTCGGCAAACCGTACTGCGGTGGTGGCGGCAAAAATAAAATCGAGTCCGGCGGCTTGACGCCTTCGAGCAGTGGACGCGCAATCTGTTCGCGCAAATAATGTTCGTCCAACGCGAGATGCAAAAAAATTTCGCCGAGCGACCAATGTTCTTCTTCCGAATCGTTTTCGGGCGGTCCCTCGACTGCGCTCGGCATCAACTTCCAATCGAGCTGCGCTTGCGTCAATGGTTCAAAGCGTTTGACCGTTTCGGCGCGGACAGATTCCATGAACGCGAGAATTTCTTGGGGATTCATTTTTCAACCTCCTGCAAATACGACGAATGACCGAAATTGATTTCGACATGCTCGCGTTTGTCATTCCCGCGTATCTGCGTATAATAGCACCCACTTGAGGTTATTGATGTTCAATCGTTTTTCGTTCTCGATGTTGATGCCGATGGCGTGCCGTAGTAGAGGCGACGCTTAGTTATTTGCGTCAGTCAACGGTGCGCCCTTTACCGCTTGTTCGTGCGAACACTGTTCGCCTCCGACAGCGGTTTTTTGTTTCTCTTTTAGGGTATCAGGTGACAGGTAGCAAGTAGCATGTAGATTCCCTGATACCTAACGCCTGATACCTGATACCTACTATTTGGAGTTTGACCATGACCAACAAAATTAGCAGCTATCCCGCCTGGCCCTATGTGAACGGACCACTGCATCTCGGACACGTTGCGGGAACGTTTGTCCCGAATGATATTTTTGTGCGCTATCAACGCTTGCGCGGCAATGACGTTTTATCTGTTACAGGTTCGGACACACACGGCACACCCGTCACCGTTACCGCCGAAGAGGAAGGACGCACGCCGCGCGAGGTGGCGGAAGAATATCACGCGCTCGCCGTCGCATCGCTCAAGCAGCTCGGCATCTCGTTGAATCTGTACACGCACACCGACACCGAAAACCATTATCGCATCACGCAGCAATTCTTTTTAAAGCTGTTTCGCGACGGTTACATTTTCCAACAGAGTGACCCGCAGTTGTACGACGTGGATGCCGCGCGTTTTCTGCCCGACCGTTACGTGGAAGGCGAATGTCCCATTTGCCATTACCCGCGCGCGCGCGGCGACCAATGCGAAAACTGCGGCAACTTGCTCGACCCGTTACAGCTCATCAATCCGCGTTCGCGTTTTGCAAAACCGGGCGAGACACACAAACTTGAAGTGCGCGAGACCTCGCATTTTTATCTTGACCTGCCCAAATTCAACAAGCCCTTGTATGAATGGGCGAAACAACAAACGCATTGGAAACCGAACGTGTTGTCGTTCACGCTCAATTATTTGCGCGGCGAGGGCGCGGACGAAAATCCGACGGGGCTGAAACCGCGCGCCATCACGCGCGATTTGGAATGGGGTGTGCCGATTCCGCCCGAAGTGGGAAATTATCCCGACAAACGCATCTATGTTTGGTTCGACGCAGTGATTGGCTATTACAGCGCGTCGGTGGAATGGGCACAAGATTTTGATTTAGGTGACGCGTGGAAAAAATGGTGGACTGTCGCGCCGGACGTCCAGAGTTTTCAATTCATCGGCAAGGACAACATTGTTTTTCACACGGTGATTTGGCCCGCGCTGCTGCTCGGATTCGGCGATGGGAAATTGCCGCTACCGTCCAATGTTCCTGCGAACGAATTTCTAAATCTCGAAGGGCGCAAGTTTTCCAAGTCCGCGCATTGGGCGGTGTGGGTGCATGAATTTCTCGCCACCTACGATGCTGACCCCTTGCGTTATCTGCTCGCGGCGAATCTGCCCGAATATGCGGACACGGATTTCAAATGGAGTGAATTTGTGCGCCGCAACAATGATGAACTCGTCGCGACGTGGGGGAATTTGGCGAATCGAACGCTGACGTTCACGTACAAAAATTTCGACAAGCGCGTGCCGACGCCGGGCGCGTTGAATGACGATGACCGGGCACTGCTCGAAAAATCGGAACGCGCGCTGCAAGTGGTCGGTGAGGCAATCCACGCGTGCCGTTTCCGCGATGGCTTGCAGCACGCGTTCGAAATTGCGCGTGAAGCGAACGCCTATCTTAATCAAACAGAACCGTGGAAAACAATCAAAGTGGACCGTGAACGCGCGGGGACGAGTTTGTACGTGGTGCTGCGCGTGCTCGACAATCTCAAAACCGCGTTGTATCCGTACTTGCCATTCTCTTCAAACGAATTGCATCATCAACTCGGCTATACGGACGATTTGGCGGGAACGTTCGAGACGCGAACGATTGCGGAAGAAACGCGCGACCATCTCGTACTCGCCTACATTCCGCCCAAAACGAACGCGGGTTGGAAACCGAGCGCGCTGCGCGGCGGCGAACCATTAGGCGAACCCAAAGCGTTGTTCAAAAAATTGGACGAGAGTGTGATTGAAATCGAGACATCGAAATTGGGCAAGTAAAAAAATGTGGGGACGTTCAATTAAACGTCCCCACATTTTTTTGATTACATTCGCAATCGTCGCTGTTCTTTTTCCACCTCGTTCTTGCAGTTCACACACAAACGCGTTTCGGGAAAAATTTCCAGGCGTTCGGGTGGAATCGGATTGCCGCAGCGTTCGCAAATGCCGTACTTGCCTTGCGCGGCGACCTTGAGCGTCGCGTCAATTTCTTCCAGGCGTCGTTCGTATGCGGCGACCAAACCCAATGTTTTCTCGCGCTCGTACACATTCAAGTCCACTTCGTCGCCGGTCATTTCAGGCGCTTGCTGCAACTCGGCGCGCAAATTTGCCAATTCCATTTCCACTTGGGCGCGTTCTTGCGCCAGCAGCTCTTTTTGATTGAGCAGTGAAGGCGCTTTTTTCGCCGACGCCACTGGGACGTTTGCGCCGGCAGGCAGTTTGCCATTCGGCGATGTTTCACGGCGGCGTGTCCCATTTCCGCCGGAACGCGTTGTCGTTTTGCGCGCCGACGCTTTTGTCAGCGATGCGCGCCCCGCGCGGGACGCGGTTTTCTTTTTGGTCATTTTTTGTGCTGTAGCCATACACCTAACCCCGTCGCCAAGCCGTCATTGGCTGGCGAAATAAAGTGCGAGTGTATAGCACAGAATTACACTGGCGTCAAGCGTTTTCGAGCGCCGCGTTCGGACTCAGCGCCGAGCCCCCTATGTTTTCGGCGTTTTTTCGACCTTGAGCGTCAAACCCTCCGCAGAAACGACGCGTACCGCTTCGCCGGGCTGAATGGGCGCGTCTTGCGCCACCGCGCTCCATTCCTCACTTTTCACCAAAACGGTGCCCTGCGGATTCAGCACCGTTTTCGCGACGCCGTACGCGCCGACGAATGGCGCGAGTCCCGTAATCACGGGCAAATTGCGCGAACGAATCGCCGCGCCCAAAATCATCGCAAAGAACGCTGCGCTCGCCAGCGCCAAGCCGCCAATCACAATCGGCGAAACGCTCACATCCGGCGCGGTCGGTTCGGGCGGCGTGAACGGGCGAAACAAAAAGAACGCGCCCAGAACAAACGCGATGATACCGCCAACCGTCAAGGCAAAGCCCGCAACTTTGATGTCGAGCACCATCATGCCGATGCCCGCCATAATCAGAATCACCGCCGCCCAGTTCGTCGGCAAGCCAAAGAGTGCCACTGCCGCGAGTGTCAAACAAATCACGCCCACAATCGCGGGAATCACCGCGCCGGGATTGTACACTTCGGCAATCAACGCGATGGTGCCGATGTTGAGCAAAATCAACGCGATGTTCGGGTCGAGCAAGAGATGAAAAAATTGTTCAAAGAAATTCATTTCCACTTGATGCACGTCGGCGTTTAGCGTGTTGAGGGTTACGCTTTTGCCTTGCACCTCCACCGTGCGCCCGTTCACCTGCGCCAACAAATCGTTCACATCGCGCGCCACAAAATTGATTGCGCCCTTTTGCAATGCTTCTTGCTCTGTGACGGAAACGCTGTTGCGCACCGCGTCTTCACCCCACGCGGCATTGCGTCCGCGCTGCGTCGCGATGGAGCGAATGAACGCCACCGCGTCGTTGGTGACTTTGGTGCCCATTGTTCCTTCAATGTCGCCGCCGCTCGAATCCACCGGATGCGCCGCGCCGATGTTGGTGCCCGGCGCCATTGCCGCAAGATGCGCCGCGTAGGTGATAAACACGCCGGCAGAACCCGCGCGCGCGCCCGATGGCGACACATACACAATAATCGGCACGGGCGAATCAAAAAAGCGTTCCACAATTTTGCGCGTCTCGTCCAAACCACCGCCGGGTGTGTCGAGCAAAAACACTATCGCCGTCGTGCCATTGTCGCGCGCGTTATTGATGACGCGTTCGATGTATCCTTCCATGAACGGGTCAATGACGCCTTGAATGCGTCCCACATCTATGCGCGGCGCATTCGTCTGCGCGCGCAAAACGTTTGTGTGGGCAAATGAAAACGCGCTGAACAATCCCCAAGCGATGCACAGCGCGCCAATGATTCGTGTAATTTTCATGTCCGGCTCAATCTTTCTAGGAGACCGTACGGATACAAGGGACGTGTATCACGGCGTATTTCGTTCAATGATTTCCAATACGCTTCAAATTCATCGTTCGTATCGCGTCCGTACAAAACCTCACGCGCGTATAACGATTCATCTACAAACGCGCCGTCGTGGACCAAAACGATTTCGTGTCCGCGTTCCCCGTTGAATTCAAAAAGATTTTCGAGGGTAAAGAGATAGCGCACATTCCGAACTGCCGCCCCCAATTCCTCAAACGTTTCACGCGCCACCGCATCGGACGCGTATTCACCAAATTCAATTCCGCCGCCGACGGGACGAAAAAACTTTTCATTTTTCACCCGGTCAAAATATTCGGCGACCAGAATCTTGTCCGCGCGCGAAAAAAGACAAATTGCCAGCGGACGAATGCGCGGCACAGAACTCATTTAATCCGCGTCCAATTGACAACAATGTGGCAGCCCTGCACATTGCCTCCGGGATAATCTACGTCCAAGACTGCGCTCGCGTTGCTGCCAAAATCATCCACGATGACGAGGTGGAAAATGCCCTTGTCCGAGCCCAGCGCGATTTGGTATTCGCCCGCGAGGTCGGTGCGCGCGTACGGCGGTAAATACCCAAAGTCATTATAAATTTTTACGCCCACGTTAGGAATAGGGTCGCCCGCTTGCGTTTGCACACTGCCTTTGATGTCGCCCGTTCCGTTGCACTGCGCGTTTTGGCGCACGCGCACGCCGGGTGCGTACAAAACGCCGCCCTGAGAAGGAATCGGAATCGGCGTCGCAAACGGATTGCGTGTGGCAAACGGGTCGGGCGTCGCGGTGATGCCGCCCTCGAACGTCGGCGTCGCGGTGGCGGTGGGATTCAGAATCGCGTTTTTGCATGCGTCGTTCGCGGAGGATGCTTTCGTCTGCGTTTCCGCGCCCGCGCCCAACGCAAGCGCTGCATCGTACTCGCGCGCCGCGATGCAGTAGGCGCTTTGCTGACTCGCAAAGTCGCCATAGCCGATGTGGGATTCCCGCAATTTTATTTTCACGTCGCCAAAATTCGGGTCGCGTCCGTACAATTCCTGAAAGGTTGCCACCGCGCTCGACCAACTGGTGCCCATTTGGGTCACGCCGCTGAAATACAACACCGCGCGTTCGCGCTGGGTGCGCGCTTCGGCGTTACCCGGGTCGAGCGCCAGTGCGGCTTCAAAACGCCGTCGCGCCAAGTCCACATCATTCGTCGCCAGCGCCTGCATTCCGGCAGCGAGATATGCCTTGACCAAGTACGCGTCCACTTCGCTTACGCGGTAATCATTTTTAACGCGGCGTAGTTCTTCAAATAAATCAATGGCGTTACTCCAATCCTCTGTTTGAATGGCTTGCTCCGCGCTCGCGTACAGCTGTTTGGCAATGGCTACATCTTGCGGCTCTTGGGCTGTGCTCGCAATGTGAATGCTTTTCAGCTGCTGGAGTTTTGTGCGCGCCGGTTCGTAATCGGGTTTGTACTGGAGCGCCAGTTCCAATTCCGCAATCGCCAGTTGATTGTACGTTTCCGATTCGTACGCGAGCGCGCGTTGAAAATGTTCTTGCGCCTGCCGCTCCACAAATTGCGCGCGGTCTTGATTGCCAAAATAGACGCCGAGCGTAAACGGGATGGTGAACGCGAGGGCGATGCCGACGATGGTCAAGACAATCAGCCACGTGAACATGTGATTGCGAATGAGCGGCGGCGGCGCGGGCAATGCGTACGGCAAATGCAAAACAGAGGCGCCGCCGTGCGGGATTTCGGGTGGCGCGAATTCGTACGCCGACGCGCCGCTTGCCACCGGCGCGGACATTTCGGGCGCGGGCGGCAGTGGTTTCTTTTTGAGGTCGGCGGGTGAGGTCGAGAGGGCGCGGTCGCGTCCCCGCGGCGGGAGCGGTTTGGGCGATGGCAATGGCTCGGGCAGCCCGGGGGGAATTGACGACATGAATTAGGGAGCTTTCAGAATTAGGACGTTGGCACGCCTGCGCGTGTTTCAAAAGAGGGCAACGCCAAGAAATTATATGCGGAAAGAAAGGGTATCGCAAACAGACGCGGGGAAAAATAAAAATCCTTTGGCGGATTTCGCCAAAGGATTTTGGGTGTTTTTCGGGCACGACAAGTTGGTTCATGATGCACTAACGCTTCACTGCACCTCGAACGCGCCAAGGTCACACTTTTTCTTGCCGTTGCCGTCGCCGTCCATCGGGCGCGGTCTGCCGCGTTGGTCAATGAGCAAGGGTTTGTTTTTGTCGTCCGTGCATTTGGCAACGGGGATGCGGTCAATCGCCGCGCTGCCACTCGGTAACGCGACGGTCGGCGTTGCGCCGCCATTGTTTCCGATACCGCTGACACCGGAAGCGATGCCAAAAATATTTGTCGGGTCGGCGTTGATGGTGCATCCGCTCGTGCCAAAAACGAGATTGTAACCTTGTGAATTGAACGTGCCTTCGCAATCGTCGGACAAAACATCTACGCGATTCAAATCGAGCAGCGAGTTTTTGAGATTCACCGTACCGCCCGTGTTCTTGATACCGCCTGCGGTTGCGCCGCTCGGCGCGTTGTTCTCTGTAATTGTAACGTGAATGAGATTGAGTGTGCCGCCCGCGTTATAAATTCCGCCGCCTTCGACGTACGCGGTATTCGCGTCAAGCGTACTGTTCAACAATGTAAGCGTTCCCACCGAACGAATCGCGCCGCCTTCGTTTGATTCGTCATGATAAAACGTACTGGCGTTGATGAACGCGGTGCCGTAATTGTCCAGCCCGCCGCCATAGCCCGCGTTAAAGTTTGACGAATTCCCATAGATGTAACTTTTGACGACGCGCAAGGTCCCCGTGTTGGCAATGCCGCCGCCGTTCGTGCCCGCGTAATTCGCATCGCCGATGGCGCTGTTCTTGATGATGAGCGTGCCGAAATTTCCCGCGCCCGCGCCCGAATAGGCGGCAGAGTTATTCGTAACGATACTTTTGTTCAAAATCAATTTCGCGCTGTTCGCGACAAAAATTCCGCCGCCCGAATTCGGCGCGTTCCCATTCGTAATGGTGACGCCCGAAATTTTTGCTTTGCCGTTGACGACGTGAATTGCGCGGTCGAGCGATTTTGCATCAATCGTGGTCGTTGCCGCGCCCGCGCCTTTCAATGTCACATTCGCGGTGAGGTCGAGGTCACCGCTCGCGGCGTTGTCTTCGTTCTGTCCCGCAATCGTGAATTCGTACTTGCTCGCAGGAATGACGATAGTGTTTCCGCCGAGCGCATTGTTTTCCATGATTGCCGCGCGCAGTGTGCATTTTTTCGACGGCGTACTTTTGCATTTTCCATCGCCGGGCGTTTTGTCAATTTCGTCGAGCGTGCTGTTGACGGTAAAGGTGAGAGGCGCTTGAACTCGCCGCAACCCATCGCGAATTCGACCTCCGTCGAATGCGGCTTTTGCATTTTGCGCGTTGATCAAGAAGCATACGGCGAGCGCGACAAAAATCAATCCGCGTATTTGCTTCATTTCTCTTGTGCTCCCCCTTTCAATACGGAAACGCTTGCATGAACGCGTCGAGGTCGGGTTCACTTTTTGCGCTCACGGAAAAATAATAGCCGCCGCGCGTCCACGCCATAAACGCGCCGTCGCCGTTCACTACTTTTAAATAACTCGGCTCGGTGCCGCGCGAACCGAAACGCGGGTCGCTGGGGAAGACGCCGCCCGCCGCGTCGCCCGCCGCGACATCCAAAATGCTTTGCGCGTTCTCTGCACTGCTGGTCGCGCTGAACTCGACAAAAATTTCTTTTGCCCCCGAACGATAGCGCGCGTACATGGAATCGCCGTCAATGTCCACACTTGTGGCTTGCGTGCCTTGATTCGACGCGCGTTCCACGCTCGCGCGCGTGTACGCGCCCACTTGTTTCGGCAGCAATTGGTCAATGTCGAGTCCGCTCGGCAGCGGACGTTTTTCGATTCCGTACGGGGCTGCTCCGTTTAACATGGTGATTGCTCCTTTTGTTGGTTTTTGATTTGCGTTCGCGCTCGGCGCGTTTTGCGCGACGGGCGTTGCCGCCGATTCGCCACGCAGAAAGATAACGCTTGTCTCTTTGGTTTTCTCATCTTGCGCGGTAATGATGAGCAGACCGATTTGTTTGTCGCCCTGCTGTTTGGTGAACGCGCAAAAGGTGCCCGCTTGCCCGATGGCTTGCTGTCCGTTCACACAGCCCGACGCGTCGCTCGCCCAATTATACGGCGCGGCTGCCATGCGCGTCGTCGTATAAAAATTCGTAATGTCGTCCGCTGATTGATTCGTGGTGAACATGAGCCAGTCCCACGACGGCGCGCCTTCGCCCATTCCTTTCATCACCAAGCTCACGCCCGTTCGCATGAACAATTTGATGGGCGCGGGCAGTTCCGCGTCAATGGGGTTGCCCAGTCCGTCCATCGCCGGCACATCATTCCACAATGCGCCTGCCTTTTTGAAATTGTCGTTGTTCGTCAACGGATTCAATTGGTTCACCGCGCCGCACGCGTTGAATACGACGATGAGCGCGAGGAGTGACAGAACAAAGAGAATTCTTTTCATTTGTTGTTTCCTTCATTGGAGATGACGTTTCACGATTCACGCTTCACATCTTTGCCGCGATTTTTTCAGCCAACGCGGGCAGCCATTTTCCCAAACCCGCTTGCTGCTGTTCCAACGTATCGGCGGCTCCCGTGAGCAGGTCAATCGAAAACCGCACGTACTTGGCGCCCTTGTTCAGCATGAGCGCGCCGCCCGCCGTATCGTACGCGGTTGTGCCGCCGATGTCGAACGTTTTACCAGTGCCCATCAACTTGCCTTGTTCGAATTGACCGCGCGTCAGATATACGACGCCGACAATCGCATCGACCTTGAGCGAATCGCTATGTCCGCGAAAGCGACAAATGTTTCCGCCGAACGCCGAAGGTCCCGACTCAGGACCCGTCATTTCAAATTCGCTCATTACCGCTTTTACCTCGTCGAGCGTCAACAACCCACATGGGTCGTCTGTAGCGCTTACCTCGCTGACCTCACTCGGCATTTGCGCGCCGCTCGCGGCGTTGTGCGCGATCGCGCGCGCAATGGCTTCGTATGTTTGCGCGAACGTGATTTTGCTTCCGTCCGCTTTTGTCACGTCGGCAATTTTTTTGTCAGGGTCGAGCGTAATGGCAGTGCCGCTGATGAGCGTCGTCACTGTATAATCTGGCATCGTAATGATGCTCGTCCAACCTTGGTCGCCGATGCCCGAATTTTTGACAATCCCTTTCGCGCCGCCTTCGAGGTCGAGCGTTTTTTCGCCGGGCAGCGGAGGCATTACGCCGTGCCCTGCTGAAAGCTGCACGCGAAATTTTGTGTCGGGCGTTGTAATCGTACACGCAGTTCCATCCGCGCCCATATCTTGACTGTCCGCGAGTCCACCGCCATAGCCCGTGATTTTTTCAACGTCGGCGGCGGTGAGCAGCGCGCACGCTTTGGGAATGGATGCGTCAGTTGTGGTGGATAGAGACGTTGGGGGAATTTCCGTCGGCGCGACCGAATCGGTTTGCGAGGGGGATGTGGGTGACGTCGCCTGCATGGAGGATGGGTTGGACGCGGGCTTTCCGCCGCACGCAGTACATAGCAGCGCGCCCGTCAGCAGAATCAAAATACAAAGGCGAACTTTCATGAAACTTGCTCCTTGCTTGAATCACTCGGCAATGACGCGTCAGTGCGCGGCGCGGGAAAAATTTCCGTGTGTTCGTGAACGACGACGATGGGTCCGTGCCGCGCGTCTTGCAGCCACGTCAACGTCCACGTTTCTGTCGTCACAATCGTCACGCGCAAGTTTGTCCGCGCGCGTTTGCGCGGCGTGGTACGCGTTTGCCGAGCCGGTTTTCTTTTTCCATCCGACATCACTTGTGATATAACAGAAACGCCACGCGCAAAGGTGACATCGTGTGACCAGTCCTTTGTGATGTTTTTCCTCAATTGAGGGGATAGCAACGGAACCGAGTTTCGTTGTCACCCCGAACATGTTCCGTTCCAACGCCGAACATGCCCCGGCTTTTTCAGTACGTTATGAGCGCCATGAACGAATCACCATCGTCCGCGCGCCGAGCCGACCCCACCACACTTGAGACGTTCGGCGAATTTCTAAAATATCTGCGCCGCCGCGCGCGCCTCACGCAAGATGAATTGGGACGCGCGGTGGGCTACAGCCGCGAGCAAATCAACCGCCTCGAACGCAATCAACGCCTCCCCGAAATCGTCACGCTCGCTTCCCTGTTTGTGCCCGCGCTCGATTTGCGCGATGAACCCCAGCTCGTCGCGCGTTTCTTGCAGCTCGCCGCGCAAGCACGCGGTGAAATCCTGCCCGACCAATTCCAACTTGCGCGGACTGTCGAACGGCGCGTCACCGTCGAATCGCCGTCCGAACGTGACGCCCATCGCGCCGCCGCCGAATGGGCAGAGCTCGCGCAAGGCGATGTAATCGAAGCGGCACGGCAGTACGGACTCGCCGGTGATTTTAAACACGCTGCCGACGCGCTCGCCGACCAGGGCGCCTCGTTATTCAATCAGGGCAAAGCCGAGCTCGCCGCGCGCGTAATTGACGATTTGCTGAATGCGCTGCGCGCGCACCATCTCACTGCTAAATATCCTGACGTTATGCGCGCGCTGCTCACCACACGCGGCGATTTGCTCATCAACACAACCCGCGCACAACAAGCCGAAGCAAATTATCAAGAGGCGCTGGGATTGGCGCACGGCGCCGTGCGCGCGGCGTTGGTGTATCGCTGGGGCAGCGCGCTCGCGCAGCGCGGACGCGCGGCGGAAGCATTGGCGCTCGTTCAAGAAACGCTTCAGCAGCTCGCGCCGGCGCATCGGCTCTTGCGCGCGCAATTAAAAGTGGTCGAAGGCGGCGCGCACATGGCGCTTGCTCATTTTGACGCGGCAGAACAGGCAAACCGCGAAGCATTGGACTTGGCGGAACAACTTGCTCTCGCAATGCCCTTGCCCGCCGCGAGCGTACGCGCCCGCGCGAACAACGTGCTGGGCGCAATCCATGCGATTCGCGGCAATCGCGCGCAGGCGCTCGCGTATTGGCAAGCTGCCGTCGCGACGGCACAACTCGCGGGCATGCGCGCGCTCGAATATCGCGCGCAAGGCAACATCGCCAACGTGTTGTACGAACAGGGCGATTTGGACGCCGCCGCACACGCCGCCCAAGCCGCGCTCGCGGGTTTGAAAAGCATGGGCGACATGCAAGCGGCGGCAAAATTTATTCACCTCCTCGCGAACATGGCGTTTCTGCGCGGCGACCTTTCGGAATCGCTCGCGCTCGCGCGCGAAGCGTGCGAAATCAAAATGCAAACGGGCGACCGCGCGAGTTTTTTCGCGTCGCTGCATCAACAATTCAAAGCGCTGCTCGTCTTGGGCGATTGGAAACGCGCGCGCGCCATGAACGACGCAAATTTACCGGAGATTCAGTCGCTCGGCGACGAACGCACGCTCGGCTATTGGTTGACGACATTGAGTGAACTGGAAATGTTGGAAGGAAATGTGGAACGCGCGTGTGAGGTGTTGGAACGCGTTTTGCGACTGCACGGCGCAGAGGATGCAAAATTGTCAAGCGATTGCGCGAATCATTTGGCGCTGGCGCAATTGATGCTCGGTCACGCGGCAGACGCGGCACAACAGCTTGCCGCCAAGACGGGGAGCGAACTGGAAACGCAGCTCGAACGCGATTTGATTTCGAGTCTCGTATATTGGAAGCAAAACGAACGCGCGCGCGCGGAGGAAATCGTTCGCCGCGTCGCGCAGCGCGCCCACACAAGCGGTTACGTGCTCCTGGCGCGCCGCGCGGAAAAAGCAGAGCGCGCGTTCGTCGGCGAGTTGGACGCACGCGCGCTGCCAGAGTTGGTGTATGGGACGCCGCGTTGATGACGCGACTATTTGCCGCCCCGTTTTGGTTTCTGCTCTTTTTTGTCCCGGTCCAAAATTTCTTGCGCCACTTGCTGCATCGTCACGCGCCTTGAACGACTCGTGCGATGTATTTTGTTGAATGCTTGCTGTTCACTCAAATTTTGCTGCTCCATCAAAACGCGTTTCGCATTTTCGACCACCTCGCGCGCGACCAAACTCTTTTGCAAGTCCTGCACTTGCTTTTGTACTTTTTGCCATTCTTTGAAACGCGTCACCGCGAGGTCGAGGGTCGCGTCCAATAAATCTTCTTTGACCGGTTTCACCAAATAACCAAACACGGACGCCTCGCGCGCTTCGTTCACTAATTCGCGCTGGCTGTACGCGGTGAGCATCACGACGGGCGTTGGGCGCTCTTGCATAATTTTGCGCGCGGCTTGAATGCCGTCCATCCCCGGCATTTTAATATCCATCAAAATCACTTCGGGCTTTTCCGTGCGCGTCATTTGAATTGCCGACGCGCCGTCCACCGCCGACGCGACAACCTTGTGCCCTTTGTCTTCCAGCATCGTTCGCAAACCCATTCGAATTACGGCTTCGTCATCTGCGATAAGTACGCGCATAAATTTACTCCGGGAGTTGTTTGTCGTTAGTCAAGAGTCAAGAGTCGAGAGTCCCGACGCGGGTGAACGTTACGGCGAACGTTCACTACGCATCACCGATTTTCATTTTCGGAATTTTCAACACTGCCACTGTCCCGCGTTTCTCGCGCCGATTCGTTCGCCGATTGCTTAGCTTGAATTCGCCGCGCAAATCGCGAATCAATTCTTGGACGATGCGCAGCCCCAATGAATCATTCGGTTTGAAATTTTTCGGCAAACCTGCGCCGTCGTCTTGCACTTGAATTTCATATTGATTCTTGCGTTCGACGAGTGAAACGGTCACCGTCCCGCGCGAACGATTGTCGAAACCGTGTTCCAACGCGTTTTGAATCAACTCGTTCACCGCAATGGTGATGGTCGTCGCGGGCTGTGACGGCAAACGAATCTCGGCGCCCTGCACTTGAATCGAAATTTCTTTTTCAGGATGCACCATCGTCTGGTGCGCCATGAACGCCGCTTGTTGAATCAACTCGCGCACCCCAATCACGCGAAACCCGTCTTGCGATAACGCTTCATGCACCGCCGCGATGCCCATGATGCGGTTGATGGTTTGCGTCAACAATTCACTCGCATTCAACTTGTTGGCGTCGCGCAATTGCATTCGCAAAAGCATCGCCACCGTCTGCAAATTGTTTTTGATGCGATGGTGCATTTCGCGCACCAGCATCGAATTCATCATCAAGTTCGCGTTTTCCAACGCGACGGCAGTTTGATTTGCCAACGTGGAGAACAATTCGATTTCGCTCGGCGTAAAATCATGTACGCGATTCAAATAACAATTGAACGCGCCAATCACTTTGGCGCGCACGCTGACGGGCACCGAAAGGAACGAATGCAATCCTTCACGTTTCGCCAGTGTATGATTTTTGTACGACGGTTCACTTTGCAAATCGCGCACAATGACAGGTTCGCCGCGTTGAATCGCGCGTCCGGTCAAACTGGTCCCCACGTCAATGGGCGAAATCGCCGCGTGTTCGCGTTCCAGTCCGTACGTTGCGCGCAGCGCGAGCGCATCATTCTCTTCGTCAAACAGCAAGAGCGCGGTGCCTTTGGCGTTCATAATCTGCGCCGCCATTTCGCAAATGACCGCGAGCATGTCGTCGAGATAAATCGGTTCGGTGATGGTTTTGCTCACCTGCGCGAGCGTGGACAATTCATTGACTTGGCGCTGCAAACCGTCGAGCAATTCCGCGCGTTCGAGCGCACCCGCTGCAAGTTCGCCAATCAATTCGAGCAAATCAATTTCGGGGCGCGTCCAATGATGCAGCCGTTTCGTCTGTACATTCATCGCGCCGATTTTGCTGCCCTGACTAATCAACGGCACTGCCGCAAGGGATTTGAAATTTTCTTCTTCGGTCCCCGGAACGTACACGAATCGCGGGTCATTCACTGCATCGCGCACCGCGATGGATTTTCCGCTTTCCAACGCCGCGCCCGTGATGCCTTTGCCCAACGCAAGTTTGCCGATGTTGAATGCTTTGGGTGACAAGCCGGTGCTGGCTTTCAACACCAACGCGTTTTGTTTTTTGTCCCAAAGATAAATCGAACACGAATCAAGCTGCATTACATCGGCGGTGGTTTCGGTAATCTTATGGAGCGTCGTATCCAAATCAAACGCCGCACTCAACGCTTCGCCGATATTGTGCAGTGCTTGCAATTCGGCTCGCGGGTCGGAAATGCGGCGAGGTGTTTTGTGTTTGGATACGCGCGGCATGTTAATAACTGAGCTCGTTCAGCAGCACAATCAACACCCACAAGAGGAGCGCGAGAATCAAAAAATCAATGCTGTAGCGCACGCGTTTGAATTTGCCGCTCGCAATGCGCGCCGTGTTATGGACTTCGGTCAACAGCGACGCGCGATGGTCGGCTAACGATTGTTTGGAAAAAATGTCCAAAAATTCGCCATGTTCGTGCTGCGCAATCCGCCCAAAAAAGAAGAGGGTGCCTCCGCTGCCCGGTTTGGTCAGCGCGGGTCGCGTGGCAAGCAGCCCGTAAAACATCGAACAAAAGACCGCGCCAAAGACGAGCATATACAAAACGCTTAAAATGCGTTCGACCGGCGGAGCCGCAGAATCGAACACCATCAAGATTGCGCCGCGCCGCGTCAAAAAGATGCCGAGCGTAATAAAAAATGAATCCGCCGCGACGACCAACCCCGCTTTGGTGTCGGCGCGGGTAATTTGCGCTTCGATAAGATTAAAGACAAAGGCAGCGAGACTGCGTAATTCCGATTCGTCTTTAATTTCTTCGAGATTGGGAAGTTCAAGTTCGGTCACAGCAGTTTCTCCATGTAAATCACGTCGAGCCATTGACCGAATTTGTATATCGTTTCTTTGTAATGTGCAACCTTTTCAAAGCCAAACTGCGCGTGCAATTTCAAACTTGCTTGATTGTCCCCGCTAATGCCCGCAAGAATCGCGTGCAGACCCATTGCCCGCGCGGCGTCAATCAACGGCGGCATCAATAATTTTCCCACGCCGCGCCCGCGCCACGCGGGATGAACGTAAATCGAATTTTCCGTGCTGTATTGATACCCGATGCGTTCTTTGTAACGACTCAACGAACTCCAACCGATAACCTCAGCCGCATCATTCGTTGCCACAAAAATCGGATACCCATCGCGTTCGTGCTCATCAAACCATTCATAGCGCGATTCCAACGAACGCGGTTCGTAATCTGCCGACGCAGTCGTGTTCAAAACCGCGTCATTATAAATTTCGAGAATGGCGGGAATGTCGGCGCGTGTTGCGCGGCGAATTGTGATGTTCATTTGGGTAGCAGGTAGTAGGTAGTGGGTTGTAAGTAGCAGGTGATTACTAGCTCCTTGCTACCTGCTACTTGCTACTTGCTACTACTTGGGCACCACTCGCCAAAAATATTTCTGCGTATCGCCCCAGCGCCAATCCAACACCCACGCGTAACGACTGTCCGTCGCGGCAGCATGACCTTTCACACATTCGCGCAGCCACGCGTCATCCTCTTCGCCGTCGAGCCGTTCGAGTTTTACCATATCGGGATTCAAACGCGTGGGCAATTTGTTTTCGGGGTCGTACACAAACGCGATGCCGCCGCTCATGCCCGCGCCAAAATTTCTGCCGAACTCGCCCAACACGACGACGGTGCCGCCCGTCATGTATTCGCACGCGTGGTCGCCGACACCTTCGACCACCGCGACCGCGCCGCTGTTGCGTACACAAAACCGTTCGCCCGCTTGTCCCGCCGCGTACAGCGTGCCGCCCGTCGCGCCGTACAAAACAGTGTTGCCGATAATCGCGTTTTCGTTCGTCGCGTATTTTGCACTCTTCGGCGGACGAATGACGATTTCACCCCCCCCCATACTTTTGCCCACATAATCGTTCGCTTCGCCGTACACAACAAGCTGCATTCCATTGATGCAAAACGCCCCGAAACTTTGTCCCGCGCTGCCTTCAAACGTCGCGACAATCATTTTTTCGCGTACGCCCGCGTCGCCATATTTTTGTGCGATATAACCCGCGAGCCGCGCGCCGACGGTTCTATCCGTGTTGCGAATTGCGGCCTTGAACTCGACAGGTTTTTTTTCATCCACCGCGCGTTTGCACGCGGCAAGCAGCGCGTCGTCGAGCGTTTGTCCTTCGGGACGGTCATTGCGCGGTTGTTCATTTTTGCGCGCTTTTTTTCCCGAAGGGTCAGGGTCGGCAAGAACGCGCGAGAGGTCGAGGGGAAGAGTTTCGTATTCGGTCATGGTTATTTGGGGGACTGGAGACTAGAGATTGGAGATTATGCCCCGTAGTAACGAACTCATTCGTTCTACTGGAAAGGCGAATAAATTCGCCATTACAATTATGCCTCGTAGTAACGAATTCATTCGTTCTACAAGGCAGGCGAATAAGTTTGCCACTACAATACTCATTCAAAAAGCAAACGACTGCGGATTTTGCGCCACAGCCGTTGTAGTCTCCAGTCTCCAATCTCCAGTCTCTAATTCACTACTGCTGTCGGCGCAAAGATATATGGCGCAGGAATCGGCGCGATGATGTTTTGCTGGAATTGTTGTGCGCGTTGACGCGGTTGATATTGTAACAAATCAACGCGTCCCACAACTTCATCGAGCGTGCGCGCGCCGATGGAGGCGAGCCATTCGCGCGTTTCTTCGGCGACGAATAAATAGTACGCCATCACCCATTCTGCCACCTGCGGAAATTTTTTTCGTAACTCTTGTTTCTGCGTTGCAATGCCAACGGGACACGTATTGAGATGACACGCGCGCGCCATGATGCAGCCGCTCGCAATCACCGCCGCCGTACCAAAGGAAAATTCTTCTGCGCCCAACAGCGCGCCGACGACAACATGGCGTCCCGTTTTCAAACCGCCGTCCACACGCAAGCGGACGCGTCCCCGCAGGTCGTTGGCTACTAGGACCTGCTGGGTCTCTGCCAGCCCCAATTCCCACGCAATCCCCGCGTGTTTGATCGAGCTCAACGGAGACGCGCCCGTGCCGCCAGAATGTCCCGACATGTGAATCACATCGGCGTACGCTTTGGCGACACCTGCGGCAATTGTTCCCACACCATTTTGCGCGACGAGTTTCACGGAAACTTTTGCGCGCGGATTGATGCGTTTCAAATCGTAAATCAATTGCGCCAAATCTTCAATCGAATAAATGTCGTGATGCGGGGGGGGGGAAATGAGTGTGATGCCCGGCTGCGCGTGGCGCACGGCGGCAATTTCCAAACTCACCTTTGCCCCGGGCAATTGTCCGCCTTCGCCCGGTTTGGAACCTTGCGCCATCTTGATTTGCAATTCATCCGCGCTCATCAAGTACGCGGGTGTCACGCCAAAGCGCGCGGACGCGACTTGTTTAATCGCGCTGTTGCGAATTGTGCCGTAACGCGAGGGATGTTCGCCGCCTTCGCCGCTATTCGCCAATGCACCCAACCGATTCATCGCTTCGCTTAACGTTTGATGCGCTTCGAGCGACAATGCACCATGCGACATTGCCGCGACGGAAAAACGTTTCACCAAGACATCGGCGGGTTCCACTTCCGAAAGCGGAATCGGTTCGCGCGGAACGAATTGCAAAAAGTCCGCGAGGTCGGTGGCGGGGCGTTCGTTCACGAGCGACGCAAATTTCAAATACTTTTCGTACGCCTCGCGATAATTTCCATTCAATGCGCCGGGCGTGCGAACCGCGTCGTGCAGCGCATCAACGATATTCGGATTGAACGCGTGGTATTCGCCGCCTTTTTTGAATTTGAAATAACCGTAGTTATACAGACGACGATTTGTGTCGTCTGTATAACAGCGCGCGTGATGATGCAAAACGGTTTCGGCAATTTCGCGCAAACCAATGCCGCCGACGGGCGACGCGGTTCCTGTAAAGTACGGCGCAATCACTGTTTCATTCAAACCGATACATTCAAACAATTGCGCGCCGTGATACGCGTCGAGCGTCGCAATGCCCATCTTGGACATGATTTTCAAAATGCCTTTGTTCGACGCGGCGACAAAATTTTCTTGCGCGTGTGCGGCATCGAGCTGCACGTTGCGGCGAACATGACCGACATCATACAACGCGTGAATGGTCGCCAACGCGAGGTATGGATTAATCGCGTTCGCGCCATACCCAATCAAACACGCGAATTGATGTACATCGCGCGCATCGCCCGTTTCCGCGATGATGCTCGTCTGCCAGCGCAAACCAACGCGCAATAAATGATGATGCACCGCGCTCACCGCGAGGAGCATGGGAATCGGCGCGCGTGGTGGGGTAGCAACGGAACCGGGTTCCGTTGCTACCCCACCACTGACATTTCGGTCAGAAATTATCAAGATGGTTTTGCCGTCACGCGTTTGTTCTTCGGCAAGCGCGCACAATTTTTCTAGAGCGCGTTCGAGTTGGGTAGCAGCGGAATGGGTAACAACGGAACCGGGTTCCGTTGTCACCCATTCCCACGTCGCATCGAGCGTGACGTGCGGAAATTCATCATCCAACGCGCGAATTTGCGCGAGCTGCGCGTCATTCAAAAATGGTGAGGCAAGTTCCAATAAATGCGCGTGCGTGGGCGACTCTTCAAGAATGTTGCCGCGTCCGCCGAGAAAAACGCGCGTAGACATGACGAGTTCTTCGCGCAATGGGTCAATCGGCGGATTCGTCACTTCGGCAAAACGTTGACGGAAAAAGTGATACAGCGGGCGGTCAAATTCCGAAAACACCGCGTGCGGCGTATCGTCACCCATCGAGCCGACGGCTTCTTGTTTATTCTCTGCCATCGGTTTGAGAACGACGACAAGCTCTTCATCGGTGTAACCAAAGAGAGATTGAAGACTGGAGACTGGAGACTGGAGATTACCGTATTCTTGTTTCCCTGTTTCCTTGTCTCCCTCTTTGCCCAGCACTCGAATATACTCACTCACCCAGTGCGCGTAGGGGCGGCGCGAGGCATAGTGCAATTTAATTTCGTCGTTCTTCCACAATTTGTTGTACTGCAAATCCGCGACAACCATTTGTCCCGGACCGAGACGCCCTTTTTGCTTTACGCGTTCGGGTTCGATTTCGAGCGCGCCTGATTCGCTCGCGGCGATGACGAAACCATCGTTGGTGACGAGCCACGTCGCGGGACGCAAACCGTTTCTATCGAGCGTCATTCCTGCGACACGTCCATCGGAAAAACAAATCGCGGCGGGTCCGTCCCACGGTTCCATCAACGTCGCGTGATAGCGATAGAACGCTTTGATTTGCGGGTCGAGGTCGCGCACATTTTCCCATGCTTCGGGCATGAGCATCATCACCGCGTGCGGCAGTTCGCGTCCGCCGAGCGCGACGAGTTCGAGCGCGTTGTCCAAAATGCCCGAATCGGAAGAAGAAAGGTCGAGCAAGGGCTGTAGTGAACGCTCGCCGTAGCGTTCATCCGCATCGGCGAGAGGGAACGAAGCAGCGGGGAACGAAGCAGCGGGGAACGAAGCAGCGGGGAACGAAGCAGCGGGGAACGAAGCAGCGTTCGTTCCGTACTCATCGCGGAATATGGGAGAGTCAAAATATGGTGCGCGCGCGTTCATCCATGCGATATTGCCAGAGAGCGTATTGATTTCGCCATTGTGGCACAAGCGGCGAAACGGCTGCGCGAGTTCCCACGATGGAAACGTGTTGGTGCTGTAACGTTGATGCACGAGCGCGAGCGCGGTTTCGTACATTGGGTCTTGCAAATCAAAATAAAATTTGCCGAGCATCGGCGAGATAAACAGACCTTTGTAAACAATCGTGCGCGATGAAAGCGACGCGGCATACAAGCGCGGAATCTTTTCTTGGATGGCTTTGCGTTCGATTTCTTTGCGCGCGAAATACAACGCCCGTTCAAAGCCGTCGCCGCTGCCAACATATTTGCCGCGTGAAACAATCGCTTGGGTGATGTACGGACGCGTTTTGAACGCGTGCTCGCCCAACGCTTCAAGATTCACCGGCACTTCGCGCCACATCAACAATTGCAAATTGCGCGAGGCGAAAACATTTTCGATAATTTGTTTCGCTTGCGCACGCGGCTCTTTGTCGCGCGGAATGAAAAACATGCCCACCGCGAGGTCGCCTTCGTGGGGGGGGGTGATTTTGTTGTTGGTGAGTTCGCGCGCGAAAAAATTATACGGCAGCTGTGTGAGGATGCCGGAACCGTCGCCCGTTTTGCCGTCCGCCGCGACCGCGCCGCGATGCGAAAGCCGCGCAATCGTACTCAATGCGTCTTGCAGCAATTTGTGCGAGGCGCGCGCGTGCAAGTCGGCAAGAAAACCGGTGCCGCACGCATCGCGTTCAAAATAGGGGTCGGTTAAAAATGTTTCGTGATGTCCTCGCTGGGGAGAACAATCGTCTTGGTTCGACATCGCAGTTGCTCCAAAAGGGCGCGTGAACATATGGTCGGCGAGAGGACGGCGATGTCGGTTCTCATCAGGGGGACCGAAAAAATTTTGGCGTCATTGCCAAAGCGGAATTCATTGTAGGCGCGTTCGCGGGAGAATTACAACGCGCAGTTTGCACAATGTTTGAGGAAAGCGTTTGTGCAAAAAATTTACGCGCCGCGATGCACAAACAGGTTCGGCAAGCGCAAGGATTCGTCATTCGCGTTGTGCGCCATGCCTTGTACATAGCGGCGCGCACCTTCGATGAAAATGACCTTGTTGCAAATCACGCAATTTTTTTCGTCGAGCGCATACGCGAACGCGGTTTCTTTATTAAACACGTTCGCCACTTCCCGCAGATGTTTTTTACAGAGACAGGGTTGCATATCGAAACTCCTTATATGGTTGTTAGTTATGCGTCGTTAGTCATTAGAAGGACACCTAATGACTAACGACCAGTACTAATGACTATTGCCGAGATTATTCCGCAGGCATCGCCGCGCCTTGCGGAATGGGACGCGGACCTTCATGAACGGGATGGTCGGTCCAGATGTAACCGGGTGCGCCCATTTCGGGCAAGTCCAAACCGGCGAGTTCGTCGGCGCGCGCGGACCGCAGCAGCTTGAATTGATGCAGCACGCGGAAAAATACATACGTCAAGCCGCCGACGGCGACAATAATTGCGCCAACCTCAAAAAGTTGCGCAAAGATTTGCGTGGTGCCCCCGTACAACAATCCGGTAACGGGTGTTGCGACACCATTCCATGCAGCGGTATCGGAATTGCCCATCGCGAAAATGCCCACCGCGAGAACGCCCCAAATACCATTCGCAAAATGCACTGGCACCGCGCCAACGGGGTCATCAATTTTGGCTTTCTCGAGCGCGAACGAGACGAGACATACAATCACGCCCGCGACAATGCCAATGACGACAGCAGCCCACGAATCCACGAACGCGCAGGGCGCCGTAATCGCGACCAACCCGGCGAGAATGCCATTCACGGACATTCCCGGGTCCGGTTTCTTGCTGGGACCAACAAGCCACATGAACGTCATCGCCGCGACCCCGCCGGCTGCGCCCGCCATCAAGGTATTCACGGCAGCGAGGACGGCGAGATTGCGAAAGGCGCCGGTGAAACCGAGCGCGGAACCCGGATTGAACCCGAACCATCCAAAAAAGAGAATGATGGTCCCCAGCACGCCCATCGGGATATTGTGACCCGGAATCGTATTCGCGGTGCCATCCTTGTTAAAGCGTCCAATACGCGGACCGATGACAATCGCGCCGACGAGCGCAATCGTACCGCCAATCATGTGCACGACACCCGAACCCGCAAAGTCCACCGCACCGTTGCCAAAGCCCATTGTGCGTCCAAGATTGGCGAGCCACCCGCCGCCCCAGACCCAACCGCCGACGAGCGGATAGATGAACATGCTGACCCACAAGCCCATCAACACAAAGCCGATGAACTTGAAACGTTCCGCCATCGAACCGGTGGGAATCGTCGCGGCGGTGTCCATGAACACCATCTGGAACAGGAAAAAAGTAAAGACGCCGAAATTTGCGGTGAGTCCGGCGAGCATGAATCCGCTCAAACCGAGTATGCCGTGCTGACCGCCGAGAATCAATTCATTGCCCAACAATGAATTGCCCGCCGCGTCTGCCCACGTGCCAAGCGTGACCGGCGAAAAATTCCACGCGTCCAAATTGCCGATTGCGGGATATGTCGCATTGATGCCGCCGAATTGAAAGGCGAAACCGGTAAAGTAATAACCGAGCGCGCCGATGCAAAACACCATCATGTTCATCATCATGGTGTGCGAAACATTTTTCGCGCGGGTGAAACCCGTCTCGACGAGCGCAAAACCTGCCTGCATGAAAAAGACGAGAAAACCCGCAAGCAAGACCCACAGTGCATTGAGACTCACGGTTGCATCCGCAACCTGTTCTGCGGGGTCAGGTCCTTGCGCGAAAATGGATTTGGTCGTCAACACTACGAGGATGACGGCGAGCAGCACCGCAAAGATGCGTGTGCCTTTGATTAAATTGTTAAATTTCATTGTCTGCCTCCAGAGAATTTTTGAATGTCTTGGAGGCGTCAGGGCCCGATAGGCGACAATACGTAGCCGAGTGTTCAATGCTTGGCTCAACGGAATGAGCTGTTTCTCTCTTGCGATTGTCGTCGCGCGTCGCTACCCCGCGACAAGGGTGAGGACATTGTGGTCGGCAGCAGGTGAAAATTTCTGACGACACACTTAATCCAACCTGTGTCATGCGGGGCGCTTGCGCCCCGCATGAGAATTCCCATGTTTATTCTTTTTCAGCTTCAGTGCCGCGATGCAAACGTCCGGGCAAGATGACAAACAGTGCGAACAAAACGACGAATGCAACTGCGCCTAATGCCATTTCCATGAGCTGATTCCTCCTGCTCGTTACGAGCTGAACGTCGCGTAAAGGGCGAAAACAAACTCGCGCTTTACGCACCAATTTGTTTTCGTTATGCCGTCACGACATCGCCACTGTATGCTTCCATACCGTGTTCGGTCGTATCGAGCCCCTTGAGTTCTTCTTGTTCGGATGCGCGCAAGCCCATCGTTTTCTTGAGAATATAGAAAATGACGAACCCTGCGCCGACGGACCAAACAATCACCGTCACGCTGCTGATGACTTGGGCAATCAGTTGTCCAAAATCGCCATACAGCGCGCCCGAAACGCCGCCATACGTTCCATCGGCAAAAATGCCGAGCGCCAAGAGACCAAAGACGCCGCCCGCGCCATGCACCGAAATCGCGCCAACCGGGTCATCAATCTTGAGTTTGTTTTCGACAAAGCTCAAGGAAGCGAGCATGATGAACGCGGCGAGAATTCCGATGACCACCGCTGCCCACGGCGCAACATACGCGCACGGAGCGGTGATGCCGACGAGTCCCGCCAACGCGCCGTTGCACGCCAGCGTAATGTCGCCTTTGCCCGTTTTCGCCAGCGAATAATACATGGCGACGACCGCGCCCGCGACACCGGCGAGGAACGTATTGACCGCGATGACGGATATTCGCAGGTCGGTTGCCGCGAGCGTCGAGCCGGGATTGAACCCGAACCAGCCAAAGAACAGCACCATCGTCCCAATCACTACAAAACTCACGTTGTGACCGGGAATCACGCGCGGCTTGCCCGTTTTATCGAACTTGCCGATACGCGGACCGACGAGATACGCGCCTGCGAGAGCGACGAAACCGCCGACGGCATGAACCACACCGCTGCCTGCGAAATCACGCGCGCCCGAACCAAACGGCAGAGTCCAGAGCCAACCACCGCCCCAAACCCAATGACCGTAAATCGGATACACGATGGCGGAAATCAAAAAACTGTACGCCATGTACGACGTTGTCTTGGTGCGTTCTGCCATCGCACCGGAAACAATCGTCGCGGCAGTTGCGGCAAACACCATTTGGAAAAACCACAAGAGCATGGTGTTGACATCGTTCGCGTCACCCGACAGGAAAAAGCCCGACATGCCGATAAACGGATTGCCGTCTGCCAATCCCGAAGCGAGCGCCGAACCGCCAAACATGAGCGCAAAGCCGAACGCCCAAAACGCGAGTCCGCCGATACAAAAGTCCATAAAATTTTTGGACATGACCGCGACGGCGTTTTTGGAACGCGTCAAGCCGGTTTCCACCAGCGCGAATCCTGCCTGCATAAAGAACACGAGGAACGCTGTAACCAACACCCAAACAAAATTGACCGGCGAGTTTGGATTGGCTTCCAGAGTCGCCGTGCCAACGGGGTCGGGTCCTTGCGCGAATGCGGTCTTGACGGTGACGGACACCGCCAGAACGACGAGCAGGAGAGTTATAACTTGTAAGGTACGAGCTAATTTCATTGGATTGCCTCCGAGAATTTTTTGAATGTCTTGGAGGCGTCAGGGCCCCTGCAACTCGAGTGCAGTGTTTGTCGCATCTATGCGACGGTAGAACTGGAAAATTAGTGCTGGAATAATTCCGTACGCCACCTCCTGGTGGGTCGCCTCTCGCGAATCGCATTTTGCGTTTCGTTCTCTGCGTCAGACAAAATGCAATTCGTAAGCGGCGACAATGTAGACACGCGCCGTGCGCAGCAAGTTCCGCAAACAAAAAAAGCCCTTGGACATATTTTCGCTGCGCGCGAACTCATGTCCAAGGGCTGCTGGGCCCCAATAAAAATTGGGCGGCGTCAATGGCGCCTGTTTTGCATATTCGATTTATTGAACAATTACGGTTGCCATTATAGGCACTGCGCCAAGATTGTCAAAACGCGCCGCGCGCGAAAATTAAAGCGCCTGCGCGTCACAATTTGTATACACGCCGTCCAAATGCTGGCAATCATTTAACGATGCGAGACGAAACCCGTAACGTTTAGCAACGGAACCCGGTTCCGTTGCTATCCCTTCCGTTGCTACCCCTTCCGTTGCTACCCTTTCGAGAACGCTCACCGACGCGTTATCAAAACGCCAACGCCAAAAAAATTCCAGACCCATCAACAAGGTTTGCAAAATAATCACGCGCAGCACCGCGTCATGTGTGACAATTAAAATGTTTCCCTCGTGATGTTCCGCCAGCAAGTCTTGCAAAAAATTTTGCACGCGCAGCGAAACATCTTGCAACGATTCACCGTCGGGCATCTTGACGCGATGCGGCTGCGTGCGCCACGCGCGATATTCGTCCGCGTACTGCTCTTGAATCACCGCCGCCGGATTGCCTTCCCACGCGCCGTGATGAATCTCCGCGAGCCGCGCATCCAAACGCAGTGGCATGTTTTTCAACTGCGCCGTGGGTTTCGCCGTATCCTGCGCGCGTTTCAACGGACTCGCGTAAATTGCTTCCAATTCGCGCGCGGCAAATTTTTCTGCCACGCGTTCCGCTTGCAATTCGCCCAACGCGCTCAATGGAACATCCTGCTGTCCCGTGTAAAGATGTTTTACATTCCACGCGCTTTCGCCGTGACGTACCAAAAATAATCGCAACATGCGCAAAGGACGGAAAATGGAAGACGGAAGACGGATATGCTGTTGCATTCGTCATTCGTCATTCGTCGTCCGTCACAAATCCAAAACTTTACTCCACTGAATATCCAGCTCTTTATAAATCGTCGCCATCACATCACTTGGCACGGGGTCATCGAGCGTGAGAACCATAATCGCTTCGCCGCGCGGACCGTCGCGCGCAACCTGCATCGAAGCAATGTTCACGTCCGCCGCGCCGAGCAGTGTGCCAACTTTGCCAATCATGCCCGGACGGTCACGATGCCGCGTGAGCATCACGTAACCGCTCGGCACAAAATCTACCCAATTGCCGTCGAGTTGAACAATGTGCGGCTCGTCATGCAGCAGCGTTCCCGACACGCGCCGCTCGCCGACAATCGTCAGCATGTTTTCATAGCGCGCGGCTTGACGCGTTTTGCGTTCCGAAATGTCGAGTCCGTGCGTTTGCGCGAGCATCGCCGCGTTCACCAAATTCACGCGCGTTTCCACAATCGGTTCGAGCAGCCCTTTGATAATCGCAGCCGTGAGAACGCCCGTATCTTCTGCCGCAATTTTTCCTTCGTACTCGACCTGAATTTTGCCGAGCGGTCCGCCGACCCATTTCGTATAAAAACGTCCGAGCCGTTCCGCCAAATCCATGTACGGGTGCAAAACTTGGGCGAGCGCGGGCGAAACCATCGGCGCGTTCACGGCAAATTTCGCGGGGCGTCCTTGCAGCACTGCCAAAACCTCTTCGGCAATTTCCAATGACACGCGCGTTGCCGCTTCCGCCGTGCTTCCGCCAATGTGCGGGGTGAGCACGACGCGCGGATGTTTTAACAAGCGTTCGTTTTTCGTCGGCTCGTGTTCAAAGACATCGAGCGCCGCGCCCGCGAGTTGTCCCGACTCCAACGCGTCGAGCAAAGCATTTTCGTCGAGCAATGCGCCGCGCGCCGCATTCACCAAACGCGCGCCTTTTTTGAATTTTGCAAATTCGTCCGCGCCCAATAATTTTTTTGTTTCTTTGGTCACGGGCGCGTGAAGGGAAACAAAATCGCTCGTCGCCAACACGTCGTCGAACGAAACCATTTTCACTTGCATCTGCGCCGCGCGTTCGGGCGAAACATACGGGTCAAACGCGACCACTTCCATTCCCAAACCTACCGCGCGCCGCGCGACTTCACTGCCCACGCGTCCGAGACCGACAAGTCCCAAACGCTTGCCCACAAGTTCGACGCCGGAAAATTGTTCGCGTTTCCATTCGCCGCGCCGCATACTCGCGTCCGCTTGCGGAATGTTGCGCGCGAGTGCCCAGAGAATCGCGACCGCGTGTTCCGCCGCCGCGACGATGTTGGTGGTCGGCGCATTGACGACGGTGATGCCGCGTTGTGTGGCTGCCGCGACATCTATATTGTCCACACCCACGCCCGCGCGTCCGACGACAATTAAATTTTTTCCGCACTCCAAGAGTGCCTCATTCACCTGCGTCGCGCTGCGAACAATCAACGCATGATAATTGGGCAATATCTTTATCAATTCATCAACGGGCAATTTCAAACAAATATCTACGTTGGCATGTTGCTGTAATAGTTCGAGCCCTTCTTTGCCGAGTGGTTCGGCGACCAAGACCTTTTGATTCACGTCACGGTGAGGCATTTCGATTTCCGGTCCTTTTTGCGTTGAGGACAAGTTGCTGATTTTTTGATTTGACCTTACGCCATTGGAATGAGCCAATCAGATACAAAAAGCCCTTGGGCAATTTGCATCGCGCAAACGTGAACACGAAAATTGTCCAAGGGCTGCTGAGCCCCAATAAAAATTGGGCGGCGACTATGGCGCCTGATTGCTATGGAATTGGCGGTTATTATAAAAGAACTGAATGCGTTGTCAAAACGCGCATCAAATTTTTATTCTGCCAAATCCGGACGCAAGCGTCGTGTTTCTCTCAAATAGACGTGTTTGATTTCGTTTGCGGCGCGTTCGGTTTCGCAGTGAATCAAAACGCGAAGGCAACGCGGCAAATCCCCTTTTACTTTGGGTTGCTGCGCGTCGAGCAGGGGAATGTCCGTCCAGCCAAGTTCGCGCGCGGCGCGCGTCGGATATGCCGCGTCGAGGTCGGCGGTGAGCGTGAACAAAATCGAAATGAGCTGTGCGGGCGCGAGCGCGTTGGCAACGAGAATCGCGCGCAACAATTCGCTCGCGGCGTCGAGAATGGCGGATTCGGAATTTTCGGCGGCGGTGGTCGCGCCGCGAATGGCACGGGTTGGCATGAGAGAATGGGTGATTAAAGAGTGGAGATGAAAGATTGGATTTTGGAATGCGCGCTATTGTACACAGACGCGCGGTTCATGTCTAAAAGCGCTTGGGGTCCATTTGGTTTGCCATTGTTTTACGGACAATGGACAAGTATAATGCGCGTGAGTTTTTTTGGAGGAGCACAGGATGAATCTCGACGAGCCATTTGGCATGTTGGTCTTTTTTTCCATTTTTGAAGTCTTGGGCGGCGGGGCGTTGGGGATTGGGCTGCGCGGTTTGCTCAAGCGCGATTTTTCGGGCGTCTTTTTCCTGATTTGGGGCGGGGGCTTTGCAGGCATTCCGCTGGTGATTGGCGGCGCCGCGTTTTTGGCGGAAGGCGCGCCTGCGTTTATTGTCGCGCAGCTTTTTGTTTTTTTAACTGCCGTTGTAACGGTGGCGCTGCTGCCCGACGATTTGTTGAAAGGCGCTCAAGTGCAAGGCGCGGAAGCCGGCGCGATTTTTGGCGCGCTCGTGTGCATGGTCGGCGGCATTGTGGTCGCGTTGAATTTGCGTTACGGCATTGGCATCGGTCTCGTGATTGGCGGCGTGATTGCATTTTTCGGTCTGTTTGTTTTGCTGCGCGCCGCGCTTTCGATTGTGCGTTCGCTCTAATTCTTGTACAAGAAAAAACGCGCGCAGAGTTCGACCCTGCGCGCGTTTTTTTGTTGGTCCCTCATGTGGTTGCCATGTTTCCGCCACCCATTTGCTCTTTCATGCCGCGCAGCTTCCACGCCAGCACGAGCAGCAAAATGCCAAACAGCAGCGCGTACGCGCCAATGATATACGCGCCGACAATCGCGCCCGTGCCCGGATAGACAAAAAGCAGAATACCCGCGACCACAGACAGGATGCCGCTGAGAATCAGCCACAGCTCACCTTGAATTTCTTGACGCAGACGAATCGCCGCGATGACTTCGAGAACACCCGTGACAACGAGCCATGCGCCAATGAAAAACACGAACGCCGCCAGAGTTACGCCCGGTTGAATAAAGGTCAGGACGCCGACGACAATTCCCAAAAGCCCTTCGAGCAGCATGACCCACCAACGTTCATTCTTGGCGCGGTTTGTGAACGCGGCAATGATTGTAAAAATCCCGTCCACGAATACGTACGCGCCAAACCAAATCACCGAAACCAAAAGCACAAGGTCGGGCAAGGCAAACGCGACAATCCCGAATAGGATTGCCAGCACGCCGCGCAGTGCGACCCACATCCAATTGTTTGCCATTTGCGCTAACATCGGAGACCTCCTGAAAAGAATTTGGGATGAACCGGAGATTTTAGCCGCGTCGCGAGTGACGCAGGTGTACGATTAAAACACTCGCCGCCCGCAAAGGTTTCCGCGCACAAAAAAAGCGCGGCATTAATTTGCCGCGCTCGCTACATTTTCAAAAAAGCGGATGAAGGTTTCAATGCCGCGATAATAATTCGGCAGATGCAGTTTTTCGTTTGGTCCGTGAATCTTGTCGTCGGGCAGACCGAAACCGAGCAGCACCGAATCGAGTTTCAATTTTTGCTGTAACAGCGTCACAATCGGCACGCTACCGCCTTCGGCAACAAAGATGGGTTCCGCCCCAAACGTATCACGCAATGCGGCGCTCGCCGCGCGCGCGCCCTGGCTTGCGCGGTCAAGCAAAACACCGGGCGCGCTCGCGGTGACTTTTTTCACTTCCCAACGCACCGTGTCGGGCGCATGTTCGTCCACATATTTTTTCAACATGCCCTCGATTGCGGTATCGTCTTGGTACGGCACGAGACGCATAGAAATTTTTGCCATCGCTTTGGCAGGCAAAACAGTTTTCGCGCCTTCGCCCGTAAAGCCCGCGAGCAAGCCGTTGATTTCGAGCGTCGGACGCGCGCCGGTGCGTTCTTTGGTAGAAAAGCCCGCTTCGCCCGTGACTTGCGGCGAACCTGTCATCGCCAACCACATTTCGTCGGTGACCGGCAGGCGCGCATAATCCGCGCGTTCTTGTTCCGTCAACGCGCGCACATTTTCATAATAGCCGGGCAAGGTGACGCGTCCATTCGCATCATGCATTCCGGCGACGAGTTCGCACAATACTTGGGCGGGATTGGCAATCGAGCCGCCAAAGAGTCCCGAATGTAAATCTTGCGCGGGTCCGTACACCCATAATTCAAAATACGCCAGCCCGCGCAAACCGTACACGATGCTCGGCATGTCGGGCGCAAGAATGCCCGAATCGGCATTGAGGCAAAGGTCGGCGCGCAGCAGGTCTTGATGCTTGTCAATGAACCCACCCAAATTTCGGGAACCGACTTCTTCTTCGCCTTCAATCAAAAATTTGACGTTGAGTGGAATGCCGCCATTCCGGCGCAGCGCTTCCAATGCTTTGAGCGTGCCGTGCACATTGCCCTTCATGTCCGACGCGCCGCGCCCGTACATCGTATCGCCCAGCACGGTTGCGCGAAAGGGGGGGGTGAGCCATTCGTCGAGCGGGTCGGCGGGCTGGACATCGTAATGTCCGTACACCAAAACGGTGGGCTTGCCGGGTGCGTGCAACCACTCACCGTACACAACGGGATGTCCTGCCGTCGGGAGAATGGAAACATTTTCCAAACCCACCGCGTGCATTTGCGCGGCAACCCATTCGGCGGCATGTTCCATGTCGCCTTTGTGCTCGGACAGCGTAGATACGCTGGGAATGGAAACAAACTCTTGCAGTTCACTTAGAAAACGTTCGTGATGCTCACGGGCATACGCAATCGCGGGGTCGGTGCCACTCATGACGGGCTCCTCGAAAAGCTGAATAGATTTGAACAAGGTACGATTTTAACATTGCGTGTGTTATGGGTCAACCGCTGTGATATAATAAAAAAGTTTCCAAAGGAGGCAGCGTATGAACGGTCTTGTCGCAGTTGTGTGTCTTGCCGCAGTTTTGATTGTGCTGGTCGCCGTTGTCTTGAGCGCGATTCGCGTCGTGCGCGAGTACGAGCGGTTGGTCGTTTTTCGTCTCGGTAAAGCCATCGGCAGTCGCGGTCCGGGGGTGGTCTTTTTGATTCCGATTGCCGACCAGGCAGTCAAGGTGGACTTGCGCGAACAATTTCAAGAGATTCCGCATCAAACGTGTATCACCAAAGATAACGTCACCATCAGCGTTGACTTTTTGATTTATTCCAAAGTCATTGACGCCGTTTCTTCTGTGGTGCAGGTCGGAAATTTTTCGGGCGCGTCGCAAGGTATCGCGACGACGACGCTGCGCGCAGTCGTCGGCGATATTATTCTCGACGACGTGCTGGCGCAGCGCGAACACATCAATACAGTGCTGCGAACAAAATTGGACGAAGTGACGGAGCGGTGGGGCGTCAAAGTCACCGCCGTCGAAATCCGTGAAATTATTCCGCCGCGCGATATTCAAGAAGCCATGACGCGGCAAATGTCCGCCGAACGCACGCGCCGCGCGGTGGTCACCGAAGCGGACGGCAAACGCCAAGCCGCCATCACGGTCGCGGACGGCGACAAGCAAGCCGTGATTCTCCGCAGCGAAGGCGAACGCCAAGCGCGCATTTTGCAAGCGGAAGGGTACTCCCTCGCGCTGCAAACCATCTTTAACGTGGCGCGCGGGATTGACTCCAAAACCATGTCCTTGCAATATATGGACACGTTAAAGCAGCTCGGCGCGAGCCCTTCGACGAAATATATTTTCCCGATGGAGTTTACGAATCTCGTGCAAGGGTTGACGCAGTTTATTCAAAACGCCAGTAACGAGACCAGCTCTGAAGCGAGCATGGTCGTCGTACCCGATTCGACTGCGCCGCCGCGTTCGGCATCCACCGATGCGCCAAGCGGTTCGGGAACGGGGACAGCGCAAACCGGCACATAGAAAATACAAAAAAAGTAAGGGGCGCTTGATTTCAAAATTCCCATCTTTTTGCCCCGCCGGGCAAAGATGGGAATTTTGAACTTGATTTCTCTTGTTCAACTTTCTCAAACGCGACAAAGAAAAAACCAAAGAAGGACTGACCAAAACACGCGAGTCCTTTAAAACAAAATTACAGAATCTCATCTGGCTCGATAACGACATCACCGAAGAATTTTGGACGGGGCTGGAAGATACACTCGTGCAAGCTGACCTCGGCGGTCAAGTGACGATGCAAGTCGTTGATAACTTGCGTCTACGCGCCGACGCGGAACGCATCGTCAGTCCGAGAAAAGCCGAGAGCTTGTTAAAGGATGAACTCATCAAGGTGCTGCAAGACGCGGGGCAAACTGCATCGCACAACGGCGCGTACACTGCCAAGCCGCATGTGATTCTCATGGTCGGCGTGAACGGCGCGGGCAAAACGACGAGCATCGGCAAACTGGCGCACTACTTGCGCCAACAAAACAAACGCGTCATTCTCGCGGCGGGCGACACATTTCGCGCGGCGGCAATTGAGCAATTGCAAATTTGGGGCGAACGCGTCAAAGTAAATGTCGTCGCACATCAACAAGGCGCGGACCCCGGCGCGGTGGCGTTCGATGCGTACCAATCCGCGAAATCCAACAACGCGGATGTGTTGATTGTGGACACAGCAGGACGTTTGCAATCGAAAACGAATTTGATGAAAGAGTTGGAAAAAATTTCGCGCGTGTTGCAAAAAAATGACCCGACGGCGCCCCACGAAACATTACTTGTTCTCGACGCAGTGACCGGACAAAACGGTTTGAATCAAGCGCGCGAATTTAAAAAAACCGTGCCACTCACCGGAATTGTTTTGGCGAAACTCGACGGCACCGCCAAAGGCGGCATCGTGTTTGCGATTGCGCAAGAATTAAAATTACCGATAAAGTACATCGGCACCGGTGAAAAGATTGACGACTTTGCGGAATTTGACGCACAAGAATTTGTAGAAGATTTGTTTGAAGGATAATTCTTGTGGCTGACATTGTATTCACAACGCACGCGCATGCGACTATGATGGAACGCAAGATTAAAGAAGAATGGGTATGGCGAACAATCGGTTCACCCGACCGCCAAGAAGTGGGTGAAGACGCCAACACTCATTTTCTCAAAACGATCCCGGAATTCGATGAACGAATTTTGCGCGTAGTGGTGAATAAGAATGTAGAACCCAATCGTATCGTTACCATGTTTTTCGATCGCCGTTTGAGGAGGAAACGATGAGACTGCGAATTGATCGAGAAAGTGATGCATTGTATTTACGTCTCGACGAGACGGCGATTGTCGAATCGGAAGAAGTACAACCCGGTGTGATTCTTGATTTTGACAAAGAAGGACGCGTAGTGGGCATTGAGATTCTATCGCTGAGTACGCGTATGGAACCCGAAAAATTAAAGATGTTTCAACTCGAAACAGCATAAGAAGGAATAATGATATGGAAGACCTAAAATCACGTCTTACCGAAATGAATGCTCGCCTCGCTACGCTGTTGGAGCGTCTTTGACCTGCCGGGCAAAGAAAAACAAATCGCAGACCTCGAACAGAAATCGAGTGCGCCCGATTTTTGGAGTGATACGCAGAACGCGCAAAAGGTGATGAAAGACCTCACCGCGCGCCAAGCCGATGTGACGCATTGGAAAGATTTGCAAATGCGTTTGGGCGACGCATTGGGTATGCTCGAACTCGCTGCCGAAGAAAATGACGCGGACGCGATGCAGCAAGTGGCGCAGGAGACGATTGTCCTCGAAAAAGAATTGAATGAATTGGAATTCAATTTGTTGTTTGCGGGACAATATGACCACAACAACGCGGCGTTTTCGATTCACGCGGGCGCGGGCGGCACCGAAGCGCAAGATTGGGCAATGATGCTCTTGCGCATGTATTTGCGTTGGGCGGAAAAGCGCGGTTACAAAACAGAGATTCTCGAAGAAACCGAAGGCGAAGAAGCGGGCATCAAAAGCGTTACGGTACAGGTGACGGGCGATTTGGCGTACGGACGCCTGAAAGCGGAACGCGGTGTGCATCGTCTCGTGCGTCTTTCGCCGTTTGATGCCAACAATCGTCGGCACACTTCCTTCGCATTGGTCGAAGTGGTACCCGAGCTCGAAGACGATACCGAAATCGAAATCAATCCCGACGAGGTGCGCGTGGACATTTATCACGCGTCGGGACACGGCGGACAGAATGTGCAAAAAGTGGCAACGGCAGTACGCTTGACGCACATTCCCACCGGCATCGTCGTCACATGTCAAAACGAACGTTCGCAATTGCAAAACAAAGAGAACGCGTGGAAGGTTTTACGCGGGCGTTTGGCGGAAAAGAAAATCGAGGAACAAGAAGCCGAACGCGCCCGCATCAAAGGCAAGCACGTTGAAGCGGGTTGGGGCAACGCGATTCGTTCGTACGTGTTACATCCGTACCAAATGGTCAAAGACAATCGCAGCGAGTACGAGACCGCAAGAACGGACTTGGTGCTCGATGGCGAACTGGATGCGTTAATGGAAGCATATCTAAAAAGTGAATTGTCGGCAGCATAAAGAGACAGGATACGCAGAGTGCGTATCCTGTTTTTTTTTTTCAAGAGAGGAACTAACGATGTTACACAATGATGTGTTCACATTCGTGGCAAGAAATATAGGGCGCGCGTTGGGTTTGTTGATTGTTGTTTTGCTCATTTCGACGAATCCCATGACGGCGCGCGCGAATTCCAATGTACCATATTTGGTTAAGGATATTCGCGCGCATCAAGGCGCGAATCCCGCACAGTTGACTGCATTACAGGACCAACTGCTCTTTACCGTGTCCAAAGGGACAAAGAGTCAATTGTGGCGTAGTGACGGAACGGCGAATGGCACGGTTCGAGTGCAAACGTTCGCGCGTATAGATTCGGGAGGACCATTCATCGTCGCCGGGAGAGGCGCCTATTTTATTGCCGACGACGGTATTCACGGCGGCGAGCCGTGGCGGAGTAATGGCAAAGCGCTCGGAACAAAAATGATTGGTGATTACAAACCCGGCAAAAAAGGTTCGGGGGCGATTTTTGTAAATAGCGCGGGGAGATACGCGTATTTTATGCTTTTTCCCCATTATTCGCAGGTGCTTTTGTTATCGGTCTCGAACAAATCCGTCAACTCTCTCGGCGGAATCGGCGCAATGCCCGGCGGCGTGGCGATTCAGAAAACATTGTATTTTGCTGGCGGATACGGTTCTGACACCCATTTGTGGAAAAGCGACGGGACGCAGAATGGCACAAGCATCGTCAAAGAAATCAATTCATCCGGCGGTTCGAACCCGAACAGTTTTACGGCGAATGAGAATCTGTTTTGGTTTTTTGCCACGGACGACACCGGACAGCGCGGCTTGTGGCAAAGCGACGGAACCGGTGACGGTACGCAGTTGATAAAGGAGCTCGGTGACCCGGGCCAATTGGGCATCGTCGCCACCGCAAACGTACAAGCCAAACTCTTTTTCGTGATTCGCAATAACACAACACAACAGTTCGAGTTGTGGACGAGTGACAGCAGTGAGGGAGGCACGAATAAAATTCAAGACATTGGACCGATTGCCCAAAACGCGAACGCGCCCCAAGTGACCGCATTCGGTGCGCTGCTCGCGTTTGTGATTGATGATGGGGTACATGGCAGACAGCTGTGGACCAGCGACGGCACTGCGGACGGAACCGACATGCTTACTACGCTCGGCACATCGCCAAACGGTGTCACGAGCAAGCCGATTGTGGTAAATAACACGCTGTTGTTTGCGGCGAACGATGGAGTTCACGGTTCCGAGTTGTGGCAAAGTGATGGCACGCCCGAAGGAACGCAAATGGTGGCGGACATCAATCCGCAAAACAGCGCAGACCCGCAATGGCTCACGCGCGTCAACGAGACACTATTCTTTACCGCCGACGACGGCACGCACGGCAGAGAATTGTGGGCATACCAACCGTAACCGAATAAAAAAAATCCGCTCCGAATGGGACGGATTTTTTTTATTCCGAACACGCGCACACCAACACATTCAACCATTTTTGCATTTCGTCCGGCGACATCAATTCCAACGCGTTCGCCGCATGCGAAATCACCAACGGCGCGCAGTACACATCGAGCAAGACAAAAAGTGCGTGCGACGAGTTGATTTCAAAATACTCGAAATATCTGTTGCGGACATGTGCGTCTATATCCATCAGGACAGAATACCGTCTGGCGTTTTCGTCCGCCCACGCGCGCGCGGCAGTTTCATCCCCTTGCACAATCGGCAAAAACACCGCGTCGCTTTCATTCAATTCGTCGCGCAGCGCGGCGACATTGCGCGCAAAGAATTTTGACGCTTCATCTTGGAGCGAAACGGGAAAATACAACAGTGCGCGTTTACGTCCTGCGAGTTTGTACAACGTCACATCAAGACCGTTCGTCGCGCGCAATGTAAAATTTGGCGCGCGTTGATTGCGGCGTTCATCGGTAATTTCTTGTACGTGCGGATGTACCATGTTCATTCCTTCATATGGTCACACGGACCATTCCACTTCGATGCCTCATTCATCGCATTCGGAATCGAGCAAGCGCAGCCAACTCAAAATTTCATCTGGCGTAATCAGACCGCCCGCGTCCCGCGCACTGGAATATGCGCGCGGCGCATAATAGGAATCGAGGATGAGTACCAACGCCTCCTGCGCGTCCACGCCCAACAGCGCGCTGTATTGTTGTTTCACCTTTCCGTGCGGGTCAGACAATGTCATCTGTCCGCGCGCAAACTCGTGCGCCCATGCTTGCGTCGTTTCCAAATCCGCGCGCACAATCGGCAGCGGCAGCGCGTTGAAATCGTCAAACGCGCCGGGGCGATTGGTGAATTGGCGCGCGTAACCCTGATTCGCGCGCGCATTCGCATCGTCCACAAAAAACAACACCGCGCGTTTGTGTCCGCGCAAATTGTACAACCTGAACGCGTCGCCTCTCGTTGCCGTCAGCGTAAAATTCGGCACGCGCTGATTTTTCAATTCGCCGCGGACTTCGGTGGCGCGCGGTGCGGTGAAAATGTGACCCGCCTCGGCGAGGCGCTCCTGTAAAGTTTCGAGTGTCGGTTCTGCGAAAACAATTTCCTCATTGCCCAGCACCACCGTCGGCGTGACGCGATTGCCGTGATTGTATTTTTCCAAAAGCGTGTTGACGTTCGCGTCCTCTTCACGATTGTGCAGCGCGAACGGGATGTTCAAAGCGCGCAAGCGCGCGGTTGTGATGGCGGTATCCTCGCACGTCAGACTGCCGTACACAAAAACAGGCAACGGATTCATACGCTAGCTGTAATAACGACTCGAGTCATTTTATCTGACGGCGAAAGCCGTTACGATGCGGGCAAGCGCAGGCGTCGTATCGCGCGCGAATAGAGCCACGGGAAAAATTTGCGAATGGGCACCACCCATTTTTCAATGCCGCCGTAATCATATTCCTCTTTGCCCGTCCGAATCGCGTACAGGATATGTTTGGCGCTCTCGTCAATCGTCATCGAACGACGATGTTCTTTGTGGGTTTTTGGTCCGCGCGTCGTTCCATCCGCTAACAATGAATTTTCCGAAATGTGCGTTTGCACAAAACCGGGACAAACAATCGTCACTTGAATGCCGTACGGATGCACTTCGCCGCGCAGCGCGTCAAAAAATCCGTGCAGTGCGTGTTTCGACGCGCAGTATGCGGAACGTCCCGGCACCGGCAATTTTCCGGTGAGCGAACCGATGACGACAACGTGCCCACTCTTTTGCTCCATCATGTACGGCAGCACGGCTTTGGTCAACGCGATAGGTCCAAAATAATTTACCTGCATCACACGCTGCTGCACCGCAATCTCCATGTCCACCACATAGCCGCGTGAACCAACGCCCGCGTTGTTTACAAGAATATCAATGCGCCCAAAAATCTCGCGCGCCGCATTCGCTTTTTGCGGCAATGATTCCAAATCGGCAACGTCGAGCGGCAAAATGTATGGAACGTTCGCCGCAACGTTCGCTTGCGCGGAATCCCCCGCGCAATTTTTTTTCACGCGTTCCAATTCCTCCACACGCCGCGCGGACAAAATCAATTTCGCGTTTTGCTGCGCGAGCGTGTACGCGAGTCCTTCGCCGATGCCGGATGACGCGCCCGTAATCCAAACCACTTGATCTTGAAAATACATGTGTGCCTCTTGTACTGTCTTGCCCCGTGTTCCCGCGCGCGATTCAAAAATCAGAACAAATTTTCTCAAATTTAGCGGTCTTGCTGTAAGATTTATGTCAAAACCGATACTCAAAGGCGTCGGACAACACATTAATTTACAGGTAACGCTGTAAGGGTTTAGAAAAGGAGACAAGCATGACGGAAAAGCGTTACGAACAACTGGTCCATCTCATGGCGATTGTGGTCGCCATTGTGCTTTGGTTTATCTCGGTCCAATTCTCGGCAGATGGTTTCAAATTCGCATTGCCGCGGTATGCGTGGGTGGGTTATGTGCTCGCCATTGCAGTCACGGTGATTGAACTTGTATTCAATGAAGAAGGCATGAATCACTCGCTGACCATCGTGGCGGTCGGACTGCTTTCCTATGCATATGGTATTGTGACCAACATTGTCGGCATTTGGGCAGCGCAAGGTTCGCCTGACGTAGCCGCAAATCCTGTCGCAATCGTGTTTCCCGCGCTGCTCGGGCTCTTTCTCGAAATTGCGCCCGAACCACTTTTGCTGTGGGGCTTGATGGGAACCGGCGCGCGCGATTTTCTCGGACAACTACTCAATAGCAACAAACCGAATAAAGCATATTAACAGTGTCGTCGTTGGGATGAATCAGTGAAAATGTTGAACCGCGCGGAAAGCTCGCGCGGTTCAATTTGTTTGGGTAGGAACGGAACCGGGTTCCGTTCCTACCCAAACCTCTATATCAACACCAACCAAACCCCCACCACCGCCAACGCGGTTCCAACCCAAACGCGCCGCGTCAATTTCTCTTTCAAGAACAACCACGAAAAGAGAACCCCGAGCAATGGCGACGCGGCATTCAACAATGATGCGCGCGCCGCGCCCGCGAGCGCGACACCCAACACAAAAAACAAACTCCCAATTCCCGTACTGTAAATTCCCAATGCAATCAATTTTGGCAATTCGCGTGTGCGATAAATTTCCCACACGCGCGAACCTTTCAACACTTGCGTAATCGGTAACAGCACGAGCGCCGCCATCGTCAACCGAAACGTGCCGAGCAAAACACTTTGCTGTATGTTGTCGTACAACGTCACAGGCGCTTGCATTTGAATTCCCAAACGCAACAACGTCGTCGCGCACGCCCATGTGAACGCTGCAAATACGGCAGCCGCCACCGCAATATAACGCGTCCGTTGCGCAACGCCGCGCGGTTCCACGTCATCGTCCGGTGATGTAATCAACATGTCGTTCGCTTCCGCTGCTTCGGTCGGATGTTCGCGTCCCAACAAATACAATGCGACGATAACCAACGCTGTACCGACAAGCGCTTCCCACGTAATCGCTTCGCCCAACAACGGTACAGCAAGCAGCCATGTGAAAACGGGATACACTCCCGAAATCGGCATGGCGCGCGACGCGCCGATTTTCGTCATGCTCCAAAAATAAATCGAATCGCCGATGCAAAAACCGAGAATGACGGAAACGCTCAATGCGAGCATCGCCATCGGCGTTAATTGCGCGAGCAGCGACGCGCCGCCAAAAAACGGCAGCAGTACATAAAAAAACAACGCGCCGATGACGACGCGAAACGCGTTGAACGCAAGCGTATCTACACGCGCCGCGTTATGCTTGACCAACAAACTTGTCGTCGCCCAAATGAACGCGGCGGTGAGACCGAATAAAATTCCGAGAGGCATCCAATCACGAGACTGGAGACTGGAGACTAAAACGTAATCTCTAGTCTCTAGTCTCCAATCTTTGTCCTCCACTCCCCGTACCGCGTCTCGATTCCGCGCACGACATCGTGATAACAGCTCTGCATTTTTTTGGAAATTTCGCCGGGGTTGCCGTCGCCGAGTTTCAAGCGGTCAATCGTCACAATCGGTACGACTTCGATACCCGTCCCGCAGAAGAATGCTTCGTCCGCCGCATACAATTCCGTGCGGTCCACTTCGCGTTCGATAACTTGTACGCCCAATGCTTCGCGCGCGAGCTGCATCACCGTTTCGCGCGTGATGCTTTCCAAAATTCCGCTCGTTACCGAAGGCGTAATAATTTTCCCATCGCGCACGAGCATCAAACACATGCCCGGTCCTTCCGCCACTTTGCCTTGCGGTGTCAACAAAATCGCGTGGTCATAGCCGTTGCGTTTTGCCTCTTCGTTCGCGTATCTCGAATTGAGATAATTCGCGCTCGCCTTGACGCGCGGCGCCATTTGGTTGTCCGTGAGCCGCGTCCATGACGAAACGCACGAATGACTCACCGTGTCCGTTTTCAATTTCGAATCCCAATCGGTGACGTGAATAATCACATGCGCGAGCGTACTCGTCGCCGCGCCGAACGTGCGCGATTCCGCATACGCGAACGGACGAATGTACACGTCGCGGTCGGGGTCATTGTCGCGCACGAGCGAAACTACCGCGTCGTGCAAATCCTGTAACGAGTAATCACATTCCAAACGCACGAGCCGAATGGATTGCAAAAATCGTTTCAGGTGCGCGTCGAGTTGAAACACATTCAATTCGTTCGTGTTTGGATTCAAGTACGCGCGAATTCCTTCAAACACCGACGACACGCTCGCCGTGCCAATTTGGGTAACGTGAATGGTGGCATCTTCCCAAGGCGTAATTTTGCCGTCCCACCACACCGACGCCAAGTTCATAGATTCAGCCATGTTGCTCCTTTTACCTGCGAAACAAGCGCGGAAACAATAGCACAGTCAAGGCAAAGGCAATGCCCGAGACTGCCACGCCGACGATGACGCCTAAAATAAAACTTGCTGTATCCATTTTGTACGGAACGCTCGCCGCAGCGTTCCCCCCGCGCGCAACGGAACGAAACAGCGTTTGTTCCCTACGCCGCACCATCCGTACCTCGCTGCAGCGTTCCCTTTCTCCTCAAATCAAATCCAAATCTCCGGGTGAATAACCGCACACGGTAAAATACCGCGCGAGCTCGCTGCGATGCTGCGTGCCGTGATTCACGACATGCGCGAGAATTTGCCAGACGCGCGCGCGTTCCCCTTTTTCCGCGTTGATAACAATTTCATTTTGCAGCGCTGCATCGTCCATCGTTTGCGCGTACGCCAACAATTCCGCGCGGTCGCGTTCCCACGCCGCGCGCGTCTCTTGAAAATTCGTCATCGGCACGATGTCCCATAAATACGTTTTGCCGACATCGTTTCCCAAGCAGAATTGCCGCCAACTCCAATCCACATCCACAATGTGACGCAACGTCTCAAACGCGGAATCGCGGTCAAATTCGTTCGCGCGCATCAATTGTTCATCCGTCAACAACGCGGCGGTTTCAAAAATTTTCGCGTTCGCGCGATTGTGATATGCAATCAAATACAAAATGTCGTCGCGGTTCATCTTTTCTCCGTACCGAACGCTCACCGCATCGTTCGCGCCCTACAGCAACGCGCGCCTCAAAATATCCAACGCGCGCACTGCCGTCCAATTTTGCGCCATCTCGCCCATGCCGCCAACGGGATAGCTGTAACTGCGCGTTTTCGCATCGGACGCAATCGCAATCGCCGTTTTGCCCGTGTCCGCTTTGTACATATCCTGCTCGCCCATCGTACTCACAACCGCAATCGCAATGTCCGCGCCGCTCGACGCACGCAACATGCCCGCAATCTGTTCCGCATTTTTTTCATTCACGTCATCATCGTTCACACGAATCAAATTGTCGGTGACGTTCAACCCTTCAGGCGTCGAACGCAAGCGTTCGGCGATTTTTCCCAACGTATTCGATTCTGCAATGGCAACCGTTTTGTTCTGCGCGGTCAACATCCGCGCAATCACTTGCTCCACCGTTTCGTTCCCTTCACCGTAAATCCAATCGCCCAAACGTTCGCGCACGCGCGCTTCCATATCCGCAATCAATTTTTCCGCGTCTGCGCGCGTGTTTGCTTTTGCCGTAATGCGAACGTCCGTTTGTCCGGGATGCGCGGCGAGTCCGACAGTGGGATTGCTTTCCGTTTCCAAGTCCGCGATTTTTTCGTCAATCAAACTTTCGCCCACCGCGCACGTTCGCAATGTTTTCGAGAGGATGATGGCCTCATCGCCCATTTTTTCGCGCAGCCATGGCAGCACGCGCGTTTCGGTGAGATGTTTCATTTCGCGCGGCACGCCGGGCAAAACAAAAATGGAATGTCCCTCATGTTCGACGATGAAACACGGCGCGGTGCCGACGGGATTTTCAACGGGCGTCGCACCATGCGGAATGTACGCCTGTCGCACATTGTTGTCGCTCATCGCGCGTCCCCATTTTGCAAAACGCACGCGAATTTGTTCGACAAGTTCGTGATTCAATTCAAGTGAAACCCCAACCGCTTGCGCGATTCCTTCGCGCGTCATGTCGTCCACCGTCGGTCCCAAACCGCCGGTGGTAATAATGACATCGGCGCGGCTCATTGCGATTTGAATTGTCGAAGCGATGCGTGATACATTGTCGCCAACGGTCGTCCGAAAATAAACGTCCACGCCTATCGCCGCGAGCTGCTGCGCGAGCCACGCCGCGTTGGTGTCAATGATTTCACCGAGTAATAATTCTGTGCCGATAGAGATGATTTCTGCGCGCATGATGGATGAGGCGATAACAGGGTGAACGGGTGACAGGGTGACAAATTATCTTGTCACCCTGTCACCCTGTCACCCTGTCACCTTGTCATTTGAACAAGTTGCTTAACAAAAACACCACATTCGCCGGACGTTCCGCGAGACGACGCATAAAGTATGGATACCACTGCGAACCGTAAGGGACGTACACGCGCATCGTGTATCCTTCTTGCACGAGCTGCCGCTGCAAATCGGAACGAATGCCGTACAACATTTGAAATTCAAAGCGGTCGTATGGCACATTGTGTTCCTTGATGTACTGTTTCGCCCAATCAATAATTTTCGCGTCGTGCGTTGCCAACGCGAGATGCGCGCCCGTGTGGTTGCCGTTTGCGCCGAGAAAAATTTCCGACAGTTTCAAATAATTTGCGTCGGTGTCTTTTTTCGCTGCAAACGAAATGTCGGGCGGTTCTTTGTACGCGCCTTTGCACAAACGCACCCGCGCGCCCATCGCGTACAATTCCTGCATGTCCGCTTCACTTCGAAACAGGTACGCTTGAATCACGATGCCGACGTTATCAAATTCTTCGCGCAGCGTTTTGAAAATGTTGAGCGTGATTTGCGTGCGCGCGGAATCTTCCATGTCAATACGCGTTTTCGTGCCGATGGCTTGCGCCTTGCCGACGATTTGGCGCATGTTGTCGAGACATAATTCGGGGTCAATGTCCAAACCCATGTGCGTCAATTTCACCGACACGTGCGACTGCAAATTGTGCTGCTGAATCGCGTCAAGCGCGACGAGATAATCGTCTTTGGCGCGCCGCGCGTCGTCGGCGCTGACCACACTTTCGCCCAAATGGTCGAGCGTGGCGAGCAGACCTTCGCTGTTTAATTGTTTCACCGCGCGAATGGCATCGTCCAACGTTTCGCCCGCGACAAACCGACGCGTCGCTTTGCGCGAAAGCGGAAAGCCGACGACGAAATTGCGCGCGGCGGGGTTGGTGGAAAGGGCGAGAAAAGTATCACGGAGAATGGGCATGAGATAGTAGCAGGTAACAGGTAGTAGGGAACAGGAATATCCTTGCTACCTACTACCTGCTACCTCACACAACATTCTGTTCCATTATCGCGCGTCCTTCGCGGAAGCGTTCCAAGTCCAACATCGAAACATCAATCGTTTTTGACGCGTCATCCAAAATCATTTCGCTCATCACCTTGCCCGCGCCCGGAGAATGTTGAAAGCCGTGCCCTGAAAAGCCCGCGCAAATAAAAAAACCTTGCACATCGCGCGACTCGCCGAGAATCGGATGCGCGTCGGGGGTCGCTTCGTACAAACCCGCGAGTTGTCTGACGATGCGCGCGTTTTCCAAAAGCGGCAAACGATACAACGCGCGTTCCAATGTTTCGAGATGAAATGCTTGGTCAATGGCGTAAGGATTCGGAGAATCCAATTCGCTCGGCGTTTCGTGATGATTCGACATGCCCACAATCAAACCCGTCGCTTCGGGATGAAAATACAGCGAGGTGGCGAATTCGATGACGAACGGATGATGGCGCGGAATTTCAGGAATTTCGTCCGTGTTGAAAAATTGGCGGCGGAGCGGAACAATCGGGATGTCGAGTCCGACGAACGCGCCAATTTTCGCTGCCCACGGTCCCGCGCAATTTACCACCAAGCGTGTGGCAATGTCGCCGCGATTTGTTTTCACGCGCGCGACGCGTCCATTCTCGGTTTCGATGCCGACAACGTTCGTTTCGGTTTCGATTTGCGCGCCGCGTTTTCTTGCTTCACTCGCAAATGTTTGCGTGATGGTGTACGGGTCAGCAGTGCCGTCGCGCGGACAAATGCTGCCGCCGAGTACGCCTTCGAGATTCACATGCGGGGCGAGTTGCACGATTTCGTCAACGTTGAGGAACCGAACATCATACACGCCGAGCGATTGTTGGAGCGCGATATTTTTTTTAAACAATTCGATTTCGTCGGGCGTGGTGAGGAGAAATAAATAGCCGAGCGGATGATAATCGGCGGACACGCCAAAAATTTCCGGAAAGCGTTGAATGATGTCGAGCGAATAGTTGGAGAGTTGAATGTTGACGGGAGTGGAGAATTGATAGCGCACGCCGCCCGCGTTGCGTCCCGTCGAACCCATCGCTAAAAATTTTTCGCGTTCGAGTAAAACGATGTTTCGTGCATTGCGTTCGGCGAGATGATACGCGATGCTCGCGCCCATACATCCGCCGCCAATAATTACAATGTCCGCCGTCGTTGGCAACATGTGCGATTTCCTTGAGCAGTTTGAAAAGCGAACGGAATTGTACTCGTAAACGCGCACGCGCGCAAAGCGTTTCGCTCCGTAGGGTGCAATTCACTTTTGAGGCGTGTTTCACAAGCAATGTCCCCAACGTGTTTGGGCGAAATCGCGGCAACGGCGTAACGTCCGCAGGGACGTTTCGCGCACGGGTTGGCGCGAATTCTATTCGCCCGCACGGAAAATAAAGAGCGAACTCATTCGAGCTCGCCCTGTGTTGAATCCATCGCCGCGTCTTGCGACTCGACACCTTCGTACTGAAACGTCAAGTCCAAACGCTCTTTCATAAATTTCCATGCCTGCCCAATATTTTTCAAACGCACCACCTGATATTCATTCTCCAACAGCAGCACCAACTGGCGCACTTTGGCGGTGAGCTGCTGTTGGTCGTCAATGCGATTCGTCGAGGTGATGCCTGTCACAATGGCGAGCAGTCCTTTTTGAAAATCATTCAGTGGTTCGTCTTCGGGACGCGGCATTCGTTGAAACGGACGCGGCGTAATCACGGGGTCGTCGTCGCGCGGGGTGTCGAGCGTCAACACCTCACTCAAATCGGTTGCCGCCTTGTCGCGTTCGGTGAGCGGCGGCAGGTTCCAACGGTTGCACACTGTTTTGATAATCGAAGTGTGGTCAAAGACGGTGTGCACAATTTTGCCGGGCTCGATGTACGGCGACATGAGCACCACCGGCAAGCGCACGCCGAGACGGTCAAATTGGAAATCGTACTGTCCCGGCGGACGACTCGCTTCAGGCGGCACGGCGGCGGGCGGCGCGATATGGTCAAAACAACCGCCGTGTTCGTCGTACGTGAGAATAAACAGTGTGCGCTCCCAATTTTTTCCATGACGCAGTGCGTCATACACGTCAAACAACAACTGCTCGCCCGCGAGCTCGGCGTGCGTGAACAAAAAATCGTCTACAGGCGGATGCTGGTCATTGTGATTGACGACGAGACGCGGCTCGATGAACGAATAGCTGGGCAGCGTTCCTTCCCGCGCGTCCTTGAAAAATTCGTCCATGTGAAAAAAGCGCGTGCGGCGGTACGGGCGCAGCGCGGGTTGTAACAGCCACGTCACCGAAATCAAATTCAATTCGTCATAATACACTTTCCATGTTACATCGGGACGCCGCGCCTCTTCGATGCGATTGAAAAGGGTTGGCGCGTGATGAAACAACCAATTGACGTACGGCGCGTTGACGACGAGTCCGTTCGAGGTGGCGGAATGGACAAATGAGCGATTGCAAAACGTTTGGCTCGGCACCGACGCGTGATAATGGTCGCACACCGCGTAATGATGCGCGAGCGCGCTAATGACGGGCATGTCCTGCGGCGTGAAACATTCCATAATCACCTTGTACTCGTCATATACGGGCTCGCGTTTGCGCCACGTGGGAAACGTGTTGATAAAGTCGGTGACGAAACCATTCATCGGCGCAACTTGCGGCAGCGGCGACGGCAAATTGTACGGTTTGCGATTGAACGGTTCGTGCCGATTTGCGTCAGGCAACACGGTACCAAACAGCTGCGTGTTGACATGAAAATATTCTTCGCCGGGGTCGGGGTTGGGATTGGTAATGCGGGTGGCTTTGCCGACGGGCACACTGCCGCGCTGAGCGTCACGCGCGTACGGCGGAATCGGGTTCGATAAATTTTTTCCGCTCACGCCTTCAAAGGTTTGCCCGCGCGGCGGTTTATCGAACGGCGGCGGATTGGCGGGGTCATACAGCCAACCCAACATGTTGTCAAACGAACGATTTTCGAGCATCAAAACGACAATGTGGTCAATTTTGTCGAGGTTCCAAGACATGAACTCTCCCTCATGCTTTAGCGCAAACTGAAATGGGCGCGCTCGATTTTACATCGGGCGCGCCCATTCATTTCCGCTTGCTATTTTCCAAATTCGCTCAACGCTTTGTTGACGCGCTCGACGCCTTCTTTGGCAGCGGCGGCGGGGTCGGTGGCAGTAAAGTCTGCGCCGGATTTTCCGGTAAAGACCGCCGTCATCATGTTGGCGACAATGTTGCGAACGCTTTGCCACGCAGCGGCAGTCGGTTCCCGTTTGCCGTCGGGCAAGAACGTGACGGCGAGTTTGTACTTGTCAATCACGCCCGCGAACGCTTTGTTCGTGACGGAAGAGGGGTCCATCGCGCCCACCGCTGTTGCGGCGGAACGATTCGCCGGAAAGTACGTGGTCACTTGCGCCCACTCTTCTTCCACTTCTTTGCTCAACAAAAATTTGAGGAACAGCCACGCGCCTTTTTGTTTTTCGGGCGTGGATTGTACCAGTCCGATGCTCGGTCCAAACAGGTCCACATAATTTTTACCGTTCGCGTCGCGCGGCAGCGGCGCAATGCTCCACGCGAACGGTTTGGTGCTGCCCTGCACGGCTGTTTGATAAAACGGCAGACCCGCCGTCGAACCAACCGTGAACGCCACTTTGCCGTTGCCGAAATCGGTCTGGTCGCCGAACGCGGCAGCGGGAATGTACGACCATTGCTTGTCCGCGAGTTTCTTGAGCCATTCGAGCGTGGCGACACCGGCAGCTTCGTCGAACACAGCTTTGGTCTCGTCCGCGCTCGCGTACGCACCCCCGCGATTCCAATCCAGATTCGCAAAGGTAGATGCGCCCGGCACCAACGCGTAACAGTACGTGTCCGGCGGTTTGCTTACCGCTTCGCATACTTTATCAAATTCGTCGAACGTGGCAGGCGGCTTGTCGAACCCTGCCGCTTTGAGCATGTCCACGTTATAGTACATTACTTGAATCGAGCGTCCGTTCGAGATACCGATAGTTCGATTGTCGAAGGTATCAAAGTACAACGCGGGGTCAATCTGCGCCGCGAGGTCGCCCAAACCATCGGTCGGGTCCTTGATGTAATCATCGAGCGGAACCATCACGCCCGCCGCGTCATAGGTCCCCAAATCGCCGGGGTTTCCCAAAATCATATCGGGCAAGCTGTTTGCCGTAATCGCCGCGTTCATTTTTTGCAGCGTCTCGGCATAATTGCCTTGCAGAATCGGCTGCACGTAATATTGCGGATTCGCCGCGTTGAATTGGTCCGCCAATTTTTGTAATTCGGCGACTTGGCTTGCGCCCGTGAGCGCGTGCCAGAATTGAATTTGGACGGCGCCGGGTGCGGCAGTCACTTGCGGCGGCGGCGGGGTCGGCGTCGGACGCGGCGTGTTGGTCGCGCCTGCGGGCGGAGCCGTCGTTGGCGCAACCGTCGGCGCGGTCGTCGGCGCTTCGGTATTGGCAGGCGCGCTCGTCGGTGGCACGGTGGTGGGCTGCGGCGCGCTTGTCGGCGGTACGGCTGTCGGTTGGGGCGCAGTGGTCGGCGGCGCCGCAGTGGGCTGTGGTGCGCTCGTCGGCGGCGCGGCAGTCGGTTGCGCTGCCGGCGCACACGCCATCACGCCGACCAATGCACCAACACATAGAACAAGCAAGAACGTACGAATCGTTTTCATCTTCTCCTCCTGTCGAGATGAAACAACCGGTGAAGCGGATTTTTGAAAACTCGAACCAAACTCTTAACCACGAATTCCGGCGGAAGAAATTCCTTCCACGAACCAACGCTGTAAAATCAAATACAAAATCATAATCGGCAGTACGGTGAGCGTCGCGCCCGCCATCAAGAGCTGCACCTGCGTTCCCGCTTCGCCAATGAATTGTGCCAAGCCCACTTGAATCGGGCGCATCTGCGGCGCGTTCGTTACGAGCAGGGGCCACATCAACGCGTTCCACGTGCCAAGAAACGTAAGCAGCGCGCTCGTAACCAATGCCGGTTTCGATAAGGGCAGCACGACGCTCCATAAAAATTGCGAATGCGTCGCGCCGTCGAGCAGCGCGGCGTCAAACAACTCGTTCGGAATCCCGCGAAAAAATTGGCGAAACAAAAAGATGCTGAACACGGATGCGGTGAACGGGACAATCAACGCATAGTACGTGTTGATCCAATTATGCAGCCCTTCCTTTGACAAACCAAATGTGGTGGCAAGCCACGACTCGGGCGTAGAGAACCACGTCATAAATACGAAATTGGGCACGAGGGTGAGCTCGAACGGAATCATCAGCGTCATCAACAAAATGCCAAATAACAGATTCCGTCCCGGAAAATTCAAGCGCGCAAACGCATACCCCGCGAGCACACTCGTCGTCAGCACGCCCAAGACGACAAACAAGCCCACAAAAACCGTGTTGAAAAAGTAACGCAGTAACAAACATTGATTCAAGATGGCGAGCGGGTTCGCCGCGTCGAATTGGCAGGGCACCGAACCATTCATTACGGTCACCGCGTCGAGATAATTGGACCAAAGCCATTCGCGCGGAATAAAGCCCGCCGTCGTCGCTTCGTTGTACGATTTGACCGAACCCAGCAGCATCCATACGAACGGAAAGAGCACCAGCGCCGCGCCCGCAGCGAGAACGGCGTGAATGAGCAGTGTGCCAATTTGTTTGCGTAAACGATCGCGGTTCATTTTTGAAAAAGGTCAGCCGTTTTCACTGCGCCTGCCGAGAAAACGAAACTGGACGAGTGTCAGCCCCAATATCATTAACGATAGTAACACCGCAATCGCACTGGCATACCCCGCGCGGTTTTGTTCATACAATGCCTGAAACATGAAAATAGATAATGTGCGCGTGGTGCCGAGCGGTCCGCCGAGCTGCTGCGCGGCAGAACGATTCATCGCGTAAATATGATTGAATGCTTGGAGTGAAAAAATGAGCGAGACGACCAAAATAAAAAACGTCGTCGGCGCGAGCAGAGGAATGGTGATGTAACGAAACAATTGCCAGCCCGTCGCGCCGTCAATGCGCGCGGCTTCGTACAATTCGCTGTTGATATTGCCGAGCCCCGCCAGAAAAATGACGACATCGAAACCGAGCACCTGCCATACGGCAAAAATCATAATGCCCACGAGCGCGAGACTGGGACCCTCCGCCCAGCTCGGCACGCTCACTTGCAGCCCGTCGCCAATCAATTTGAAAACGCCCGTCGGTTCAATCAACCATTGTTGCGCGGGAATGCCAAACAGCGCGAGAGCGTGATTCGCCAAGCCGTTGCGCGGGTCAAACACCCACGCCCACACAATCGCCGATGCGACGGTGGAAATAATGTACGGCATGAAATAGATGGTGCGATAAATGCCGCGCCCGCGAATTTTTTGAAACAACAAATACGCGATGCCCAAACCAAGCACCATCGTCATCGGCACCGTGCCGAGCGTGTAAAACAATGTCGTTTGCAGCGCGCTCCAAAATTCGGGCGCGTTCAACGCGCGGATGTAATTGTCGAGACCGGTGAATTGAAAGCGCCGCACCGCGCCGGACTGCAAACTAATCCAAATGGCGTAACCAACGGGGAGGATATGAAAAACGCCGATAACCAAAAATGCGGGGAGGATGTAGAGATAGGCGAACCATTGGACGCGCGGGCGTTTCGTCGCAGTGGGGGCAGCGCCAGCCGCTTGCTGGGGCAAGGAAGCGGAATGCGATTCATCTTGTGTCGTCAAGCCATGCCTCCAAGTCGCGCGGTTCCGGCGCGCAATGCGTTCTATGCGGAGAACAAGATACGAGGGCAAACTTTAGAGCGGCGCGATGCAAAAGTGGAAAAGATTTGCCGCAAATAATCTACACTCTCGCCAACCTGCTGTCAAGGCGCGCGTTTGCGGACGATTTGAAATCGCAGCAACCCCAAGCCAAGTCAACCTGCGTTGACTGGCGCGTTTCGTTTCGACGCGGTCCAATTTGCCACGCGCTGCTGCGAACCATGTTTGCAACGAATTACCATTCGCCCGCTGCAGTTTTGTACATAAAAAAATCGCGCTGCCCACCGCGCGCGATTCCACTTCCCCTTATGCCACGGCGCGATGCCGCTGGCGAATTTCTTGGAGCGCGTCGCGGCACGCCTCGCGAATCACCTGCGCGATTTCTTCGGCTTGCAAACGCGTCAATAATTTTTCCACACGCGCGTCGCCCAATTGCCCCAACGCGACGATACAGTCCCATTTCACAAAAATATTTTCTTCCGCTTCCAACACGCGCACAATTTCTTCCATCGTCTGCGGCAGCCCCAAATTGCCCAACGCGATGGCGCACGCTTGCCGCACCGCCTGGTCGGGGTCGTGATTCAACGCCTGTACGAGCGGCGCAATCACCAACGGCGTTCCGATTTTGCCCAACGCGACCGCGCATTGCTGCCGCACGAAACGCGTATCATCTTTCAGCAGCGTGTCCCATAACGGTTCAATGGCTTCGGGCGCGCGCCGTTTCCGCAAAACAAATGCTGCCATCCAGCGCACCATCGAATCCGAATGCGTCTGTAAATGTTCAATTACTTGGGCGGTCGGCGCGTCGTTCAACCATTTGGGCACGTCATATTTTCCGCCGTCGGCAATGGGCGCATAGAGCGTGCCGCGCAGACGCGCCAGAAATCCGCCGAGACGCGTCGGCGCCGACGCCACAGACGGGGAGGTCATCTCACTCGCGTGAAGCGCGCAGTAGCGGGTGGCGGCGAGCGCCTCATTTGGACAGCGATTCTTTTCAGACGTGAGCGCGTGGCACTGCATGAAATTTTCCGAATCAAAATTTTGTCAATTATACAAGAAGCTGCGCCAAAATCTAAGCGTCAGTTTGCGGGCGAACGGAATTCGCGCCAACCCATACGCGCAACGTCTCTGCGGACGTTGCGACGTTGCAGCACGTCTTGGGGTTTGCGTTGCCGCGAACTGTGTCTGCAATAAATTACGCTGCGCGCGGAAATTTGGTACCCAAAAAAAAGTGAGCTTGGCGACGCGTTCATCCGCGCAATGTGCGAACGCCAAGCTCACCGGAGGAGAGAGAATTGTCAACCCAATTCGATGCGGAAAAAGTACGGCTGGGTATGCCCGACCGCCGCAAGATAGCTCAACTTGTTTTCCGCCTGCGCCAATCCTTCAAACGTCGCGCGGTCACACAACAGCGCCGCCGTCGGTTTGTGCGGCGCGAGCGCAATCCATAACCGTTCAAACGATTCGGCAGAAAGCGTGAGGGGCGCGTCGAGGCAGAGAGAATCAAACGCGGCGAGTTCGCGCACCACTCCGCTTTGCCACTGCAAAACCAATCCGAGCACCACGCGTTTGCCGTCCAACACCACGAGCGCGGCGGTCATTAACGCGCGCGCGCTGCCGGCACTTTCGGCAAGCAGCTGAAAAATGATGTGGGACGACAGGTCGAGCGCGGGCAATCTCATGCTTCAAGCACGCGCGTTGCGCTGCGAAACACGCGGCGCGGCACAAGGCGCGGTTCGCGTCCAACAATGGTAAAAACATCGCGCAAACGAATGTCTCGCGCGGAGCTCCCGACCATCACTTGAATCGTGCCGGGTTCGACGACGAGTTGCATCGCCTCGTCATAGAACGCGAGTTGTTCCACCGGCATGACAAATTCAACTGTGCGCGCTTGACCGGGTGCGAGGGTAACGCGTTGGAACGCTTTTAATTCTCGCAGCGGACGCGGAATTAAAGCGACCTCATCGCACACATACAGCTGCACGACTTCATCTCCCGCGCGCGTGCCCACATTTTTGATTTCAACGCGCAGTGTGACAGTGCCATTCGGCTGCACTTGGCGCGGCTCGATGCACAGATTACTATATTCAAACTGTGTGTAACTCAAGCCATGCCCGAATGGAAAAAGCGGCGAGCTGGGGAGCTCAACATAATCGCCGTGCCAATGCGAACGCCCGCCGGAAGGTTTGTGATTGTAAAAAATGGGAATCTGTCCCACACTGCGCGGAAAAGTGATAGGCAATTTGCCGCCGGGATTCGCGTCGCCAAACAACACATCCGCAATCGCCGCGCCGCCTTCTTCGCCCGGCAGCCACGCTTCGAGAATCGCGGGAATGTTTTCCGCAATCCACGTAATCGAAAGCGGACGCCCGTTAATGAGCACGACGACCGTTGGTTTGCCCACTGCCGCAATCGCTTGCACCAATTCTTGCTGCACACCGGGCAAGTCCAAATCCGCGCGGTCGCGCGTTTCGCCCGACGTGCAATCGGGCGTCAGTCCCGCTTTGTCGCCGACGACAAGCACCACTGCATCCGCCTCGCGCGCGATTTGGATTGCTTCGGCAAAACCGGAACGGTCTGTGTCTAGTACGTTGCAGCCCTTGGCATACAAAACGCGCGTGGCGGGGGAAACCTGTGCGCGGATTGCATCGAGAACTGTCGGCGCGCGCACGGAACCTTCTACTAAACCGTTCGCGTCGGCATCGGCATTCAGCAGCGCGCTGACCTGCGGCGCGAGCATGAGCAGACTTTCAACGTGCGCGGGATGGGAATAGTCCGAGAACAAATTGCGCGCCGAATGCGCGTTGGGTCCAATGACCGCGAGCGTTTTGATTTCTTTGGACAGCGGCAGAACCTTGTCGTCATTTTTCAACAGCACAATGCTCTGGGTGGCGATTTGGCGCGCGAGCGCGCGCTGCGCGTCCGTGTCATACACCCCAAGTACGTTTTCGACATCCACGTAGGGTTGTTCAAAAATGCCGAGTTCGAACTTTTTGCGCAAGATGCGCGCAACAGCGCGGTCGAGCGTTTTTTCTGAAACGAGACCATTCTCGATGGCTTGACGGAGCGGCGCGCCATAACATTCCGTGAACGGCAATTCCACATCAATGCCCGCATTCAAACCGCGCGCGGCGGCGGTTGCCATATCGGGCGCGACGTGATGAAAATCGTACAACATGCGGACGGCAAAGTAATCCGAGACGACGAGTCCCTCAAAGCCCAGTTCGTCGCGCAGCATTTCGGTCATCATTTTGCGCGACGCCGCCACCACCGCGCCGTCCACTTCGCAGTACGCGTTCATCACCGAACCGACGTGCGCTTCGCGAATCGCCGCCTCAAACGGCATGAACAGTACATCGCGCAATTCGCGTTCGCCCATGTGCATCGGCGTACAATTCATTCCCCCTTCGGAAATCCCGTGTCCGGGAAAATGTTTTGCCGTAGCGATGACTCCCTCGCGCAAATTATCGCTTTGCAGACCGCGCACGTACGCGACGCCCATTTGGGCGATGAGTGTTGGGTCTTCGCCGAATGTTTCTTCGACGCGTCCCCAACGCGCATCGCGCGCGATATCCAATACGGGCGAAAGTCCTTGCCGTCCGCCGACCGCAAGTAATTGCGCGCGCACGACTTGCATCATTTGTTCCACGAGTTCGGGCTGCCACGTGCTCGCGACGCCAATCATTTGCGGAAAACTGGTGGCGCCGCGCGCGAGATAACCGTTGCAGCATTCTTCATGCAGAATGGCGGGAATACCGAGCCGCGTGTTTTCGACGAGAAATTTTTGAATCGCGTTGCCCATGCGCGCAATGTCGCGCGGCGCGTACGTGCTCGCGCCGCCGACGCGCGTGATTTGTCCGATACCTTGACCAATCAGCAGCGCGGCTTTTTCTTGCGCCAGACCCTGTTCGTCCTGCAGTTCGTACACCCAATGCGAACCGAGCTGCGCGATTTTTTCGTCGAGCGTCATGCGCGCCATCAAGTCCTGTACGCGTTCGTCAATCGAATAGGCAGGGTCTTTATACAATTTGGTGTCAGGTAATGTTGCTATCAACAGAGGGACTCCTTGAAAAGGGGTAAGGTGACGGAGGACGGGGCGACAAGTGCAAGCAATCATGGTCACTCGTCACCTGTCACTTTTTTTTAATTCGGCGCGTAGATTTGAAAGTTGCCGCTGACGTGCAAGAGCGCGAGAAAATACAACAGTCCATCGTAATAACGCCATTTGCCCGTCGGAATTTTGGTGTCCCACAATGCTTGGACAAATTCGGGCGCGTGTTCGTTCGTCGCGGCGAGCGCGGCGACCGCGTTCATCGCGACGAGTCCAGGCGAATGGTCGGACGAAAGGGGTTTGCCGTCCAGCGTGTACTGATTCCCATATTGGTCAATGCCTTGCGTGTAAAAAAATTCCAACTGCCGATTGCTCTGTTCGATTTCCCAAGCGTCGGCGGCGAACCACGCGTAATCTACGGCGACGTTGGAGGCGGTGCGAAACGCGTCGAACCGAAAATCTTCATGCCCACCGGTGACATAGGGTGTGCCGTCAAAATTTGCGTAATCGGGCATCAAACCTGTTTGCGGATGCGCGGCAGTTTTCCAAAACGCGCGACTCGCTTTTGCCGCGTCGTTCCAAAATTCATTGTCGCGTTTCGCCCACCGCGCCCACAATTCGTAATACGCGGGCAAATGGTACGAAGGGTCGGTGAAACCGGAATCGCGTCCAATCGTTGGGACAAAGACCACTTGACGATTCTGCGCGTTAAACAAGTTCGTCGCCAGCGGACTGTTGCGTTCCGCCTGGTGCAGCATCGTGTCAAGAATTTCTTGCGCTTGCGCCGAATAATTGAAAATGCCTGTGCCATCACCCCAACGATGCGACGCGAACCACAGCGCCATCACAAACCATTCTTCGCCGTCGGACGCGGGATTGTTGTCAATTTTATCGCCATTCGTTTTGGTGTGCCACGCGAAATATCCTTTGTAGGGACCGTCGTCGTGATACATGTACGTTTTGGTCCATTTCCACAAGCGATTGAATTCCGCTTGCTTGTTCCTTTGCACGGCGAGCATCATCCCATACGACATGCCTTCAGTGCGTACATCTTGATTGCCAATGTCCTCGACATATGCCATATCATCGCCAACGGGATAATAGACGCGCTCGTACGTATCATCACCGTAAAACAGCTGCTGCCACGCCGCATCAATTTTTTGCTCAATCTCGGCGTCGCTTTTGCCCAACATTTCTCGAAACAGATTGCGATACGTGCCCGATGCAAACGCGCCGACGCGCGGCACAGCAATTCCTTTTGGCGTTGGCGATGCAGTTGGCGCAACGGTTGGCGTCGTCGTCGGTGTCGCGTTATTCACACCACAACTCGCAAGCATCAAGAATAAAATTGCAGAGAAAAATTTTTTCACCCGTTCACCTTGTCACCCGTTCACCCCTTCACTGCCCCTGCTGTGAGTCCTGCAATAATCTGTCGTTCGGCGAGCAGATAAAAAATGATTGTCGGAATGAGCGCAAGCGAAATGAACGCCATGATTTTTGCCCAATCGGTACTGTACTGTCCTTGAAACTGCATGATGCCGAGCGGAATCGTATAGAGCGAATCGCTGTTCAGGACGAGCAGCGGCAAGAAAAAATTATTCCAACTGCTCACCATCGTCAAAACGACGACTGCCGCGAGCGCAGGACGTACGAGCGGCAAAAGAATTCGCAAAAAGAAACCGATGCTCCCGCAGCCATCAATTGCCGCCGCTTCTTCCAATTCAAGCGGCACCTGAGAGAAAAAGCCGCGTAGAATCAAAATGTTGAGCGGCAGTCCGAATGCGATTTGCGGCAAGATAATGCCCCACAAAGTATCTATCAATCCCGCTTGGCGCAGCGTGATGTACAGCGGCAGAATGGCGACGGCAATCGGAAACAACAGACCCAGTGTCATGAAACTAAACAACAGCTCGCGCCCGCGAAATTTGATGCGCGAGAAAACAAATGCTGCCATGCTCGCCAAAATCACAATGCCCACCGCCGTTCCCAACATCACGAGCGTGCTGTTCAACAACAAGCGCCAAAACAGGTCGCCTTGCAAAATGCTGAGATAGTTTGTGACGCGCCACTCGATGGGCAGACTAAAAGGCGTCAAAAGTAATTCACCGCTCGTTTTAAAGCCACCTAAAAAAGTGACGACGAGCGGCACAAGCACCAGCAGCGAAAAGAAAATCAGAATGACATATTTCAAAATGTCGCTGGTGATTTGAGCCCAATGAAGGGAACGCGGTTGTTGGTACATGGTTAATTCGTCTTGGGTTGGTTATTGGTTATTGGCTCAGGTCGCGGCGCAGGACAAAGCGTTGATAGAGCAATGAAAAAGTGAACGCGACGAGGAAAATAACCACCGCGACGCTGCTGCCATAACCGAGTTGAAAGCGGCGAAAGCCGAAACTGTACAGATAGGTCGCCATCGTTTGACTGCTGTTGACCGGACCGCCATTGGTCATAATCCAAACGAGGTCAAACACCTGGAGCGAGCCAACAATCGAGAGATAAATTGTGAGACGCGTCGTACTGCCAAGCAAAGGCAAGACAATATAACGAATCACTTGCCACGAGCTTGCCCCGTCAATGCGCGCGGCTTCTTCCAATTCAGAGGGAATGTCTTGCAGCCCGGCGATGTACAGAATTAAATAGAGTCCGAAATATTTCCAGGTCAGCGTGATAAACACGGCGTACATGACCGTGTCGGTATTGCCGAGCCAGCTAATCGGTTTGAAAAAAGGAAGGATGGTTTGTAATGCGAGGTTAAACAGTCCGCCATCTACGCGATAAATGAATATCCAGATAACGCCTGTGACGACTTCGGACAAAACATAGGGCAGAAAAAGAATGACCCGAAAGATACCGCGTGCGCGCAAGCCGCGCCCAACGAGCAGAGCTAACGCCAGCGCGACGGGCAATTGCAGAGCGACAGAGAGAAAAGCAATGAACCAATTGTGTCCAAACGCGCTCAAGAACACCGGGTCGCGCGCTAGCGCGAGATAATTATCCAAGCCAACAAAATCGGTTGGCGCGCCGAGCCCATTCCATTTATAAACGCTAAAGTAAAGTCCTTGCACCACCGGATAGATAACCAGATAGGTGTACACGAGCAGCGGCGGCAAAAGGAACAAGAGAATGGTAAAAACTTTGCTCCTCTGCCTGCGCGCGCGGGTGAGCACACGCGTTTGAGCGGCGGAGAGAGTCTGGCTGGTGGCAACGGGTGGCATGGTGGTTGGAGTAGGGGCGTTGAAGCCAACGCCCCTAC
>JAKOPZ010000215.1 GCA_029778615.1 Chloroflexota bacterium
TCATCGCGCGCGGTCAGTCCCGCCGTGCGCCCGAAATAATCAATCGCCAACGCGCGCACGCCCACTTCGGCGAAACGCATTGCCAGTTCTTTATAAAATTGATGCAGCCCGCGAACGTCGGGATAAATCAACACCTGCGCGTCGAATCCGTCCACTGGTGACGCGAGATACGCATTAAATTGATTACCGTCGCTCGCGGTCAAAACAAAGTCGCGTCCCGTCGCGTTTCGTTTTTCGCCCGGTGGTTCCGGTGGTCGCGCGTTGCCGTCATAGCACATGATGCCTCCGTGAAATGATTTATGATTTTTGATTTCAGATTTATGATTGCGTTCAATCAAAAATCACAAATCATAAATCCAAAATTTAATCTCCAATCTCCAGTCTCCAGTCTCTAGTCCCCTACCACTGCCGTCGCTTCAATCTCTATCATCGCGTTCGCGTCGTACAAACTTTTCACTTCAATCAATGTCATCGCGGGAAAATATCTTCCAAAATACGCGCGATACACTTGCCCGATGCGTTCGCGCTGCGCGTGATACGCGCGTTTGTCCGTCACATAAATCGTCATGCGTACCACATCCGTAATTTCGCCGCCCGCTTCATTCACAATCGTTTTGATATTTTCTAACGTTTTCCGAAATTGTTCAATCAGGTCGAACGGATTTTCAATTTTTCCCGTCGCGTCCATTCCCGTCTGTCCCGCCAGAAACAAAACTTTTCCGCCGTGCGTGAGAATGCCATTCGCGTAACCCACAGGTTTGGCGAGAGAAGTGGGATTGATAATGGATTTCGACATTTATGATTTATGATTTACGATTTGTGATTTATGATTTCGCGTTATCCGAAAAAATCAGAAATCATAAATCCGAAATCACAAATTTACCTTCCCTTAAACACCGGTTTCTCTTTTGCCACAAATGCTTCATAAAACCCGCGCTGGTCCTCGCCCATCATCATCAACGCTTGCGCTTGCGCCTCCGCTTCCAATGCGGAATGGATGTCCATCGTCCACTCGTTATTCACCATCAATTTCGTCATGCCGAGCGAATACGTGGGACCATTCGCCAAACGCGTGGCGAGTTCGCGCGCAGACGGGAGCAATTGTTCGGGCGGTACGACGCGATTTACGAGACCAATTTTTTCCGCCGTCATCGCGTCCACATCATCGCCCAACATCAACAACTCCATCGCGCGTCCCTGTCCAATCACGCGCGGCAACAAAAATCCCGCGCCCATATCTGCGCCTGTCAATCCCACGCGCGTAAACAAAAACGCGAATTTCGCATTATCCGCGACGATGCGAAAATCGGACGCCAACGCAATCACCGCGCCCGCGCCCGCTGCCATCCCGTTCACTGCGGCGATGATTGGTTTCGGAAGCAAACGCATGTTGCGAATGAGATGTCCCGTCATGCGACAAAATTCCAAATGTTCGCGCATGTCGCGTTCGAGCAGCGCGCCAATAATTTTGTGCACATCGCCGCCCGCGCAAAACGCGCGCCCGTTCCCCGTAATCATCACCACGCGCACGTTGTCATCATAACGCAGCTCTTCAAACAAATCGCGCAGCTGCGCGTAAATTTCCAGCGTAATCGCGTTCAGCTTGTCGGGGCGATTCAGCGTAATCGTCGCGATGTGGTCTTGGACGTCGTAAAGGAAATCAAATGACATGAGAATTTTCAGTGAAAGGTAAGTGGCGAGTATCATGTAGCAGGTATTGGGTAGCAGGGACTTGCTACATGCTACGTGCTACCTGCTACGTACTACATGCTACCTACTACTCGATACGCCGCTACGTCACCATCGGTCTCTCGCCCGCATATTTCTCGTACAATTTTTCGGTCATCACGCGCCGTAATCGTTCCATCGCGCAGTACACATCTTCAAAGCGCGTGTAAATCGGCGCGATGCCGAAACGAATGTTATCGGGAAAACGAAAATCGGGAATCACATTCATCTCTTCAATCAACGCGCGGTCAATGCGTAACCCGTCGGGATGTCCGAGTGAAACGTGCGAGCCGCGAATTTTTGAATCGCGCGGAGAATTTAAGGTGACGCCGAATGGCTTGAGCCACGCTTCCCACAACCCTATCAAAAATTCCGTCTGCTGAATAGATTTCGCGCGCAAGTTTTCGATGCCCGCTTCGAGCAATACATCAACGCCCGCTTCAATCGCCAGCATCGAAAGGATCGGCGGCGTGCCGACATTGAATCGCGCGATGCCTTGCGCGGGCGCGTAATCAAAATCCATCGCGAACTGATTTTTTTGTCCGAACCATCCTTGAATCGGATTGAACAATTGTTCTTGCAAATCACGCCGCACGTACAAAAACGCGGGCGCGCCCGGTCCGCCATTCAGATATTTGTACGTGCAGCCGACGGCTAAATCCGCCTCGCACGCATTGAGTGCGAGAGGAATCGAACCGACAGAATGTGACAAGTCCCACAACACGAGCGCGCCCGCGTCGTGCGCCGCCTGTGTAATCGCACGCATGTCGTACACCGCGCCGCTTTTGAACGCGGTGTGCGTGAGCGTCACGAGCGCGCAATTGCGATTATCAATCGCGTGTACAACCGCGTCGGTTGAAATGGCAACATCGTTTTGTGGTGAGACGTACGTGATATTTTTTCCGCGCGTGCGCGCAATGCCTTGCAGAATGTACGCGTCGGTTGGAAAGTTGACGGTCTCGGTGACAATCTGTTTTTTTCCCTCACGCGCGTCGAGCGCGGCGTGTACCAATTTGAAAAAATTTACCGAAGTCGAATCCGCGACAATGACTTCATCACTCCGCGCGCCAATCAACTGTGCGATTTTTCCGCCAATACGCGTCGGCGCATCCATCCAACCTTCGCCCCACCCGCGCACCAAACGTTTTCCCCATTCGTTTTCAACAACCTCGCGCACGCGCGCAATCGCCCGTTTCGGCAATCGCCCCAACGAATTGCCGTCCATGTAAATCGTGTCCGCGTCATCAACGACAAACTCATCGCGGAATTTTGCGAGTGGGTCACGCGCGTCGAGTGCACGCGCGGATTCGAGAGTCAGTTGCATGATATTGTCATTTCGAGCGGAGCGAGAAATCTTTATGCCCAATCCGAGATTTCTCACTGCGTTCGAAATGACAAATCCAAGAGTCTTGTCATTTCGAGCGGGTCGAGAAATCTCTTTGCGCCAGACCGAGATTTCTCACTGCGTTTGAAATGACAAATCCAAGAGTCTTGTCATTTCGAGCGGAGCGAGAAATCTCAAGCGCGACTCGTCAACGCTTTTTGTCCATTTCAAAACCAATCCGCACTCAAGTCTTTCCATTCAGGATTCTGCGATTCAATTAACGCAATCTTTTTCTCGCGCCGCCAATCTTTCACTTGTTTCTCGTGCGCAATCGCCGCGTTCACATCAGGATACGTTTCGTAATACACCAAAAGCGTGATGTTGTACTTTTTCGTAAAACCATCAACAAGTTTCTGCTTGTGCTCAGACATGCGTCGTTCAAGATTATTTGTCATCCCAACATAAAATGTGCGTGACTTGTTCGTGAGAATGTAGACAAAGTAGTTTTTCATCGGAGAGTGCTGTCATTTCGAGCAGCGCGAGAAATCTCTTTGCGCCAGACCGAGATTTCTCACTGCGTTCGAAATGACATGTGTGCGTAAGTGCTGTCATTTCGAGCAGCGCGAGAAATCTCTTTATGCCAGACCGAGATTTCTCACTGCGTTCGAAATGACATGCGACTTACAACGCCGTCCGTAACTTCCACAATTCGGGAAACAACACCACGTCCAACATTTTTTTCAAGTACGGAATCCCCGCGGTGCCGCCCGTGCCTTGTTTGAAACCGATGACGCGTTCGACGGTGGTGACGTGACGAAAACGCCATTGCCGGAAAAAATCTTCGAGGTCAATCAATTCTTCGGCAAGTTCGTACAAGTCCCAATGCGCTTCGGGGTCACGATAAATTTGCAGCCACGCTGCTTCCACCGCCGGATGCGCGCAGTACGGTTTTGACCAATCGCGTTCAATCACTTCACGCGGCATTTCAATTCCGCGCCGCGCGAGCAGACGCAATGCTTCGTCGTACAACGACGGCGAATTCAATTCGCGTTCCAACTGCGCGTGAATTTCGGGACGATGCGCGTGCGGTTTCAGCATCACCGCGTTTTTATTGCCCATCACAAATTCCAACATGCGATATTGGTACGATTGAAATCCCGACGCGCTGCCGAGCGTGCCGCGAAATTGCAAATACTCGCTCGGCGTCAACGTCGAGAGTACGCCCCACGCGCCAATCATCTGTTCCAAAATTCTCGAAACGCGCGCGGTCATTTTGAAACTCGGCATCAAGTCATCGTTTTTGATTTTTTCGCGCGCCGCATTCAATTCATGCAAAATCAACTTCATCCACAATTCTTGAACGTGATGAATGATGATGAATAACGGCTCGTTATGATTGTCCGAACGCAATGTTTGCGCCGACAACAATTTGTCCAATTCCAAATAATCGCCATAACTCATCGCGCGTTCAAAATCGAGCCGCGCGCCGTATGCAGAATTGTTCATAAGACCTCGTTGTCTCGAGAAGACTAGAGACTAGAGACTAGGGATTTCTCCCCGAGTTTATCCCGAAGCAATGAGGGATTCGAAATGACAGTTCTCCAGTCTCCAGTCTCCAGTCTCCAATCTCCAGTCTCCAATCTCCAGTCTCCAATCTCCAGTCTCCA
>JAKOPZ010000216.1 GCA_029778615.1 Chloroflexota bacterium
CAACAATTTCGCGCCGCTCATGACAAAACCGGGAATGCAGTAACCGCACTGCGCCGCACCGTGCACGATAAATTTTTCTTGGACGGGATGCAATTGTTCATCGTGCGCCAAACCTTCAATCGTTTCCACGCGCGCGTGATGCGCCCGCGCGGCAGGCACAAGACAACTCATCACCGCGATTCCGTCGAGATACACCGTACACGCGCCACACTCACCTTCCGCGCAACCTTCTTTTGTCCCGATGAGATGCAAATCTTCGCGCAAGAATCGCAACAGACTTTTGTCGCTACCTTTGGCAGAAACTTTTTCCCCATTCACGCGTGTTTCAATCAAATCATTTTCTGTGTGCGCTTCCGTCGCGTGGTCGTGCGGTTTGAAATGTCCGTCCGTGCTGCCCCACAACATTACAGGTTTTTCGGGAAGGTCATATACATTATCGCGGATTTGGCGCATCGCGCGCGCCACACACACGCGCACCATCTCGCGGCGATACTCGGCCGTGCCGCGCACATCGTCAATCGGTTTCGCTTCTTGCGCGGCGAGTGCGGCTGCTTCTTGAATCGCGGCATCGGACAAATAATTTCCGACGAGAATTTGCTCCGCCTCGCCGCACGTGATAATGGTTGGCGCGACAGCACCGAGCGCAATCCACGCGTTGGAAATTTCCATGTCTTCAAATTCCAACACAACCGCCGTACTCACAACCGAAATTGCCTGCGCGCGGCGCAAACCCAATTTGATAAATGTGCCTCTGTCCTTTGGCGACATTTTTTGAAATTGCACTTGCACGACCATCTCGTCAGGTTCCATCGCCGTTTTACGGACGCCCTTGAAAAATTTGCTGAACGGCACGACGCGTTCGCCGCGCACACTTTTCAAGCGCACCTCCGCGCCCATTGCCCACAACGGAACAATCGTATCATTCGCGGGCGATGCGGTGACAATGTTTCCCGCGATGGTTCCGCGATTGCGAATCTGTGGCGCGCCCACTTCCCAACACGCGCGCACCAGCGGATACGCGAGTTGTCGCAGCAATTCCGAACCGACGACTTGATTGTGTGTCACGCTTGGACCCAAACGAATGTGGTCGCCTTGCTCAACAATCGTATCCAGTCCGGGCACGCGCGAAATATCAATCAGCACTTGTGGCGCGCGAATTTTGCGCTCGATTTCAATCAGCAAATCTGTGCCGCCATTGATAATGCGCGCGTCCGCGCCGTACTGTCCGAGCAATTGCACCGCTTCGTCAAGCGTGCGCGGTTGAATGTAAGTGTTCCACATGGAAAAGTTAAAAGTGAAAAGCTAAAAGCTAAAAATTACTTTGAGCTTTTAGCTTTTCACTTTTTACTTGAATTATTTCTGCCATAATACTCACCGCAATCTCTTGCGGCGTCTCCGCTTCAATCTTTAAACCAATCGGCGCGTGAACGCGTTTCAAGGTTTCTTCGCTCACGCCTTCTTGTTTCAATATTTCAAAAACAGTCAAGGCGCGGCGTTCACTGCCCAACATGCCGATGTACGCGGCGGGCGAATCAATCACCGCGCGCAGCAATTCCGCGTCGAGTGTGTGCGCGCGCGTGACGAGCACGATGTGCGTTTGCGGGGTAATCTCGAATTTCGCAATCTCCAGTCTCAAGTCTCCAGTAATCATCTCGTCGGCAGTCGGAAATTTTTCGCGCGAGAGAAATTGCGGACGGTCATCGAGAACGACGACGCGGAATCCTAAAAATTTTCCCAGTTCCGCGCACGCCGCGCCGACGTGTCCCGCGCCCACAATCAATAACGTGGGCGTTGTGATGAGCGGCTCGACAAAAATTTCCATCTCGCCGCCGCAAACAAGCGGGTCGCCGCGTTCAGGATTCGACAATGTAAAATCGAGATAGCGCGGCGCGCCTTCGCGAATGACCGCGCGCGCCTGTTCAATCACACGCTGTTCCATTTCGCCGCCACCGACGGAACCAACGATACTGCCATCGGCGTACACCAACATTTTCGCACCGACTGCGCGCGGCGACGAACCGAGCGTTTTCACAACCGTCGCGAGCGCGGCAGAGGTACCAGTTTCAAGCGCTTGCACCAGCGCAGTTTGGAACGCATCCATACCAAAAAACGTTAACCTTTTGCTATTTATCAATACCTTCGTCAAGTACCGCAAATTTCAAATTTGCGCTGCGAAACTCGCCTAGTTTTTTTCGGTTGACGAAGGTGATGTATTTATATCACAGTTTTGAAGAGAAACATTCCGCCTTGCGAACCGCGCGCGTTCAGTTTTTCACTTTACCCTTGTTCTATGCTATCATCGCCGCGCTCCCAAACCAGAACGACACACTCGAATCCACGACGAGCAAACGTTCTTGCCTCGCTTGACGTTTTTCATTTCTAATGTCCAAACCCAGTCTTTCGGTCTTTTTCCCCTGCTACAATGATGCCGGCACCATTGGTGTGATGGTGATGCGCGCGCTGCGCGTTTTGCGCGCGGTGTCCGACGATTACGAAGTGTTTGTATTTGACGACGGCTCGACGGATGATTCGTGCGCCATTCTGCAAGAACTGCACCGTATTTATCCCAACGAATTTTGGTATGAAACCCACCCAAGCCCGTACGGCTATGGCGGACAAATTCGGGCGGCGGTAAAAGCGGCGCGTAAAGAATGGTTCTTTTACACGGACGGCGACGCGCAATACGACGCGCGCGAATTGCAATTGCTCATCGAAAAAATTTCCGACGAGGTGGATGTCGTCAACGGTTACAAAATCAAACGCCAAGACCCGCTGCACCGCATCCTCATCGGTTACGCGTACCAGTATTTCATCAAATTTATTTTCAATTTGCAAATCCGCGATGTGGATTGCGATTTCCGTTTGATGCGCCGCAAAATTTTTGATGTCGTGGAATTAGAAAGCACGAGTGGAACGATTACGTTCGAGATGGTGAAAAAAATTCAAGACGCGGGTTATCGTTTTATCGAAGTGCCGGTGCATCATTTTTTTCGTCAGTACGGGAAATCCCAGTTTTTCAATTTCGCGCGCGTGGGCAAAACGCTTTTGGCGATTGGGGGATGGTGGTGGCGCTTGGTCGTGAAACAAGAGGCGCGGAAAACGTACCAGCCGAAACGCGAAGCACAGCTGAAAACCATAATCAGCAATCAGTAAGCAGATGCCAAGTCCTTTTCAAAACAAGAACATCCTCATCACCGGCGGACTCGGTTTCATCGGCGCGAATTTGGCGATTCAACTTGTCGAACTGGGCGCGAACGTAACGCTGGTGGATTCGCTCATTCCCGAATACGGCGGCAATGAATTCAACATCGAGCCCATCAAAAATCGCGTAATCGTCAATATCGCCGACGTGCGCGATGAATTTTCGATGGACTATCTCGTGCGCGGACGCGATTATTTGTTTAATCTCGCGGGACAAACGTCGCATCTCGATTCGATGCGCGACCCGTACAAAGATTTGGACATTAACTGCCGCGCGCAACTTTCGATTCTCGAAGCGTGCCGCAAAAACAATCCACGCGTCAAGATTGTCTATGCGTCCACGCGCCAAATTTACGGCAAGCCCGATTATTTGCCGGTGGACGAAAAACATTTGCTGCATCCGACCGATGTCAACGGCATCAACAAAATGGCGGGCGAGTGGTATCACATTTTGTACAACAATGTGTACGGTGTGCGCGCAGTTTCCTTAAGGTTGACCAACACGTACGGACCGCGTATGCGCGTCAAAGACGCGCGGCAAACGTTTTTGGGAATTTGGCTCAAGCGCGTGTTGGATGAACAGCCGATTGAAATTTGGGGCGATGGGTTGCAATTGCGCGATTTCAATTATGTGGATGATGTGGTCGAAGCGATGCTGCTTGCGGCGACGAGTGATGAAGCGAACGGACAGATTTACAATCTCGGCAGTGATGAAACCATCAACCTCAAAGCGCTGGCAGAAAAATTGATTGCATTGAACAGAGGCGGTACATGCCACATCATTCCGTTTCCGCCGGAACGCCAAGCCATTGACATCGGCGATTACTATTCCGATTTTTCCCGAATTCAGAAAAGATTGAATTGGACGCCACGTGTGAATCTGGATGAGGGGTTAACGCGCACGTTGGACTATTATCGCACGTATCGCGAATATTACTGGTAGAAACATAGCAGATTGCAAATAGTAGGTCTTGTGCCTGCGACCTGCTACTTGCTGCCTACACTATGATTCCATTCTTCGACCTCAAAAAACAATACATCTCGATTCAATCCGAAATTGACAGCGCCACGCGGCGCGTGTACGCGAGCGGCTGGTTCATTCTCGGACCCGAAACCGAAGCGTTCGAAAATGAATTCGCGCAGTATCTCGGCGCGCAATACGCGGTCGGCGTCAATTCGGGAACGGACGCCCTGCATCTTGCGATTCGCGCGCTCGGCATCGGCAAAGGCGATGAGGTTATTACGGTGCCGAACACTGCCGTTGCGACCGTGAGCGCGATTGAGATGGCGGGCGCAACGCCGGTGCTGTGCGATGTGCGCCCCGATTCAATGACGATGGATGCCGATTCTTTTGCGTCCGTGATTACGGACAAAACGCGTGCGGTCATTCCCGTCCACCTGTTCGGACAAGCGGCGGAACTCGACCCCATCATCGGCATTGCGCGCCAGTACAAGCTCGCGGTGATTGAAGATTGCGCGCAGGCGCACGGCGCAAAATATCAGGGACAAAAAGTCAGCACCTTTGGCGATATTGCCGCGTTCAGTTTTTATCCGACCAAAAATCTTGGCGCGTTCGGCGACGGCGGCGCAGTGGTGACAAATGACGCGCGGCTTGCGGATAAAGTAAAACTCTTGCGGCAGTACGGCTGGCGTACGCGTTATGAAAGCGAAATCAGCGGCATGAACACGCGGCTGGATGAATTACAAGCGGCGATTCTGCGCGTCAAGCTGAAACATCTTGACGCGTGGAACGCGGCGCGCCGCGAACGTGCGGCAATGTACACCGAGCTCTTGCCCAACAAACGGGTCGCGCCGCCCATCGAAATGCCCTATGGCGAGCATGTGTACCATTTGTACGTAGTGCAATGTCATGAAGCGCGCGGCGCGTCGCGGGAATATCTCGCCGCGTTTCTCAAAGAACGTGAAATCGGCACCGCCGTTCAATATCCCACACCGATTCATTTACAGCCCGCGTACCAACATCTCGCGCCTGCCGGTTCACTGCCCCTTGCCGAAAAATTGGCGCGCGAAATTTTGTCGCTCCCGTTGTACCCCGAACTTGCGCTGACGGACGTACAAACCGTTGCCGAAGCCGTCCGCGAATTTGAATTGTGAATGCTCGTCTCTCTTTGCAAAACAGGGCGAGCATGAAGGTCGCCCCCACGTTGTTTTTCCTCGCGTTATTCATCACTACGCTGGTCTATCAATTTCCGGTTACGTCTGTTATTGATGTCGGCAGTGGGCGCGATGCGCCGTTTGTGCAAGGATTTTCGTTTCGCGAAAATTTGCCGCAAGGAACGGATGCGCGCTGGAGCAACGGACACGCGGAAATTCATTTCGTCGGCGTTGGTGCGCAAGACGGCATGTTGCAATTGCGTTACGCCGCGCCGCGTCCCCAAAATTCTGCCCAAGTCAAAATCTTTGCCAACGCGGTCGAACTCGCGTCACCCGCGCCGTCAAATGATTTCCAAACACAGGCGTTTCCAATCGGACGTGACAGCATCGGCGTCGCCGGTGATTTGAACATTGCGCTAAACAGCGACACGTTCACACAGCCGCCCGATTCGCGCGCGTTGGGTTTGCTCGTCGAGTCCGCGCAGTTTCAAGCCAACGGTGCGCCCGTGATTCCATCGCCGCGCGCGCTGTGTTATTTTCCCGCGTTCGTCGTGCTCGCGTTTTTTATCGCGCGCGCGTGGAGCGGGCATGAACGCGTCGCAATGCTTGTGGCAGTGGCAGTCGTCATGCTTGGCGCGGTGAGTTTATTTTTTGCCCGCGTGGAGATGGCGTATTTTCTCGCGCCGCTGTTTTGGGTGACACTGCTGCTGTGTGCGGGCGCGTACGGATTCGTGATAACCTTGCGCCGCTTGACGAATGCGCTGCCTGCTCCCGCGTTGAGCGCACGCACAGTGCGCTTTATTTTTTTTGCCATGCTGTACGCGTTTGCGCTGCGGATGCTGTTTGCCGTCACACCCGGATATATTGTGGATACGCAAGATTATATTGTGTGGTCGTACAAAACGGTGACGTACGGATTGGGCAGTATGTATTCTGCCGTCAACGGTTTGTGGATTTCGGACCAATCGCCAGGCTTGAATTATATTTTGCATCTGATGGGTCTGCTGTATCGCGGAATTTTCGCGCCCGATTTTTTGTATCCTGCCGTCGCGGGCGACCCTGCCCTGCGCGGCATCACCAATAATCCTGCGCTGCTTGCGGACCCGATTCAGCGTACGCTGCTGCGTTTGCCGCAGTTGTTCGCGGATGTAATTACGGGCGCGTTGATTTTTGTCACCGCTCGAAAATATGTGACGGAGCGCTTGGCGTGGCTCGCTGCGGGCGCGTTCTGGTTCAATCCCGCCGTGTTGTGGAACGGCGCGTATTGGGGACAGACGGATGCGCTTCACGCGTTGTTAATATTGATTTGTTTTTTGCTGCTCGTATTCACACCGCGCGTGGGGCTCGCGTTTTTCATTTTGGGCATTGCCGCGTTCACCAAACCGCAGGCAATGATTTTTGGTCCGCTGCTTTTGCTTGCAGTGTACAAGACCTCGTTACGAACGGGTAGGAACGGAACCGAGTTCCGCGACTCACCCTTCGCCAGAATCGCGCGCGCAATTTTTTTCGGCGCGTTGGGTTCGGCATTGATGCTGTTGCCTGTGGTGTTGACGGGCGGCGCACAAGGGCTGCTCGCGTATTTTGGCGATACCGTCGGGCATCATCCGATTCTTTCGGCGAACGCACACAATCTGTGGTGGTTTTGGTTTCAGGGCAACATTGATGTGCCGGATACGCGCGCAGTGTTTCCCGATGCGCCGTTGTCGTTTCGGGCGTTCAGTATAATATTATTTGGCATTGCCTATTTGGTAACGCTGGTGAAAGCATGGCGCGCGCCGCTGGAATCGTATTTTGTTTTGGGCGCATTTCTCGCGTTTGCGTTTTTTATGCTGCCCACCGAAATTCACGAAAATTACGGGTACGCGCTGTTGCCCTTGCTCGCGGTAGCGCTGACGCGCGACAAAAATTTGATTGCGTTTTTTGTTCTCCTCAGCGCGACGATGACATTGAATTATTCGCTGCACGACCCGAATTTGTACGAACGCTTTGGCTTGTCCGCGCCCGACGCACAATGGGCGACTGCGCGTTGGCTCAACGCGTTGGCGAACCTGATTGTGTTTGGCGCCTGGGCGGTCTATTTGTTTCTGTCCAATTCTTTTGTCATTTCGAGCGGAGCGCGAAATCTCAGGATGCGTAAAGATTCTTCGCTTCGTTCAGAATGACACACTCGGAATGCTTACACCCGACCAACTGGAATACGACGAACGCGCGCACGCGCCGCATCAGACGCGCGCGGCAATTTTCAAATCTCTGCTGCTGCTCATTCCCGCGATTTTGTCGAGTACGACCGGACAGTTGTTTTTGAAAATGGGGATGTCGCAAGTGGGCGACTTTGATTTTACGTTGGATGCCATTCTCGCGGTTCTGCCGCAAGTGATTTATAACCCGTTTATTTGGATTGGATTCATTGGGTTTGTGGGCGGCACAATTTTTTGGCTCGGCGTAATTTCGCGCGCGCCGCTTTCGCTCGCGTATCCCATTCTCGCGCTGAGTTATTTTGTCGTCGTGCTCGAAGCGTGGCTCATTTTAGGCGAACCGATTACGTGGCAATTGTTGGTCGGCGTTGGAATCATTTTCGTCGGCGTCGTGGTGGTGGGATTGAGTGAGGAGAATCGGGACGAGGTGAAGGAGTGACAAGGTGAACGCGTTGTGGTTGTTGATTCCTGCGATTCTATTCAGTACAACAGGGGAACTGTTTTTCAAAATCGGAATGAATCGCGTGGGCAGTTTTGAATTTTCGGGCAACGCGATTCGCGCCGTGCTGCCGCGCATTGTGCTGAATCCACTCATTTGGGTCGGCTTTATTGGCTTTGGCTTGGGCGCGGTCTTTTGGCTCGCGGTGTTATCGCGCGTGCCGCTTTCGCTCGCCTATCCGATTCTCGCGCTATCTTATTTTGTCGTCGTCATCGAAGCGTGGTTGTTTTTGCGCGAACGCGTGACGTGGAAACGTCTGCTCGGAGTCGCGATTATTGTGGTGGGTGTAGTGATTGTGGGAATGGGTGAGGGATAAAGTGCGCGGGTGACAAGGTGACAAGGTGACACACATGGTGCTCACCCTGTCACCCTGTCACCCTGTCCGAAAATAGAGAGTACTCTCAAAATCAGAACAACCATCGCCGCGCTTGCGCTCATCACGCTTGCGTTTCTTGCGCGCGTCTATCGTCTGGGCGACCAAAATATTTGGTGGGATGAAGGTTGGACGGTGTGGCTGGCAAAACACGATTTTGCGTGGATTGCGTTACGCACGGCGAGCGATGAACACCCCCCCCTGCATTATTGGCTGATGAATGTTTGGCAAACAATTTTTGGCGCAGATGTTTTTACAGGAAGATTTTTTTCATTGTTGTTTGGTGTGCTATTGGTCGCGTTGGTCTATCGAATTGGCACAGACATCGGCGGCGCGCGTTTGGGTTTGCTTGCCGCGTTGTTTCTCGCGCTGGCGCGTTTCAACGTATGGTGGTCGCAAGATATAAAAAATTATACGCTGTCGGCGTTTTTCGCGTGGGTGAGCGTGCTGTTTGTTTGGAAATTATTTTTTGACGGACGGCAGATGGCGAAACGCGATTGGCTATTTGCAATCGGCTATGCGCTATCTGCTTTTCTCGCGTTGTTCTCGCATTATCTCGCGGCGTTGATTGTTTTGGCGAACAATGTTTTTGTGTTGAGTGTTTTGTTGGCAAAATGGCGACGCGGTGAAAAATTTTTTCCGTTGTTATGGAAATGGAGTCTCGCGCAAATCGCGGTCCTCGTTTTGTTTGCGCCGTGGCTCTATGTGTATTTGCAAAACGGCGCAACGTGGAGCGCGGCGCCCGCGTTTGATTTCGGTTTGTTCTTGCAGCTCGCCGCGACAGTGTTGACGCTCGGCGTGACGACGTACATTGAAAATTACACTTGGGTTGTTTTGGGAATGGTGTTGATTGCGGCGTTGAGTGTGGGATGGATTGTCGCGAGTCGTGAGTCAACAGTCAATAGACAACAGTCAACAGTCGCTGGTCTCCAGCCTCCAGTCTCCAGTCTCCAGTCTCCAGTCTCCAGTCTCCA
>JAKOPZ010000217.1 GCA_029778615.1 Chloroflexota bacterium
CACATTCAACTCGTTCCCCGTTTCCCATTTCACACGCACGAGATTTTTGTTGCCAGCAAATTTCGCGTTGAAACGGGTGAGGGTAACGGCGGTGGGCGCTGCGTCGGATGCCGCGAGCCAATCTGAAAAGGCGATGACATTATTTCGGGTGACGGAACTCGAGTCAAAAGATGTGATCCTGCAGCTGCCGTTCACTCCTGTCATTCGACACAATTTGGAAGAGGCAGTCGGGGTAAAGTTTGGCGTTGGCAATGTGAGGTTCACGTTAAAGCCCGTCGCCGTTCCACCGCTGCTGTTCAAGCCCTCGATGCTCCAGTAATAACCTGTCTGCCATGTGCTTGGCACACCGGAATAACTTGTGTTCACGCGTTGGATGTTGATGCGCGCAAGGTCGCCTTGTGTTACAACATCAACGGTGACAGGCAAATTGTTTGCGTAAAACGTTTGAGTACCAGTGCCAGTAATTGCTTTGCCGACCGCCGCAGTCCACTGGGCAATTCCAATTGAGGGAATGCCACCGGCAGTCGTAAATTGTCCACCGACATAAAGATTGCCCATGCTCGTAAATGCTAGCGCACTGACACTGCTATCCATACCCGTTCCCAGCGCACTCCATGTTGTGCCATCCCATTTCGCAACGCGACTGCAGCCACTCGTGTAGGAGCCGGCAGAGGTGAAACTTCGACGGAACGAACGACGACGGAGCGCGTGGTCATACTGCAGCCACTCGTGTAGGAGCCGGCAGAGGTGAAACTTCCTCCGGCATAAAGATTCCCGCTACTATCAAAAGCGAGGGCGGTTATGTAGCCACTACTCATTCCGGTATCGAGCGCGCTCCACGTTGAGTTTGAAATATTCCACTTGGCAACCCTCGCGCAGCCACTCGAACAACTTCCCGCGCTCGTGAATTGTCCGCCCGCATACAAATTGCTGCCATCCAACGCCAACTTGAACGCGCTGCCCCCGCTCAAGCCAGTGCCAAGCGCGCTCCAGGTTGAGGTCGCGATATTCCATTTGGCAATGTTCGTGCAATTCAAAGTGCAATTCCCCGCCGCCGTAAAGAATCCACCAACATACAATGTATTCGCGCCATCAAACGCAAGCGCGTACACAGTGCTGCTGCTGCCAAAGCCGGTGCCGAGGGCACTCCAAGTTGAGTTGCCGGGGTTCCATTTCGCGATAGAAATGCAACCGGTCGTGCACGCACCGGCAGAGGTAAAAGTTCCCCCCGCATAAAGATTCCCACTACTATCAAAAGCCAGAGCTAGGACAGAACCGTTACTCATTCCTGTACCAAGGGCACTCCAAGTTGAGGTAAGAGGGTCCCATTTCGCAACGCGATTGCAGCCGTTGGCACTCGTGCAACTACCGGCACCTTCAAATTGCCCACCCACATACAGATTTCCCGTACTGTCAAAGGCAAAAGCAGAGACATTAAGCGGGGGATTACTGCTTAAACTGCTCCATGCGGAGGTTATTGGATTCCACTTGGCGAGATAGTTACAGTTGGCAAGACAAGACCCTGCGCGTATAAAACTCCCTGAAGCATACACATTGTCGCTGCTGTCCACCGCAAAGGCGCCGATACTGCCATTGCTGCCACCAAAATAACCCATGCCATTCCCCGTCAATGGATTCCAGGTGGAGGACGTGCTGTTCCAGCGCGCGATAAATGGGCAGGCATAACCGCAATTACCCATAGTTGTGAACATTCCACCTGCATACAAGTTGCTGCCACTTAATGCAAGAGCCAGCACGGTGTTGCCTGCCCCGCCTTGCATTGGGCTCCAGGTTGACGACGAAACGTTCCATTGTGCAATTCGAAAACAGTTTCCGCAACCGGGCGTAAAACTCCCAGCGGCGTACAAGATTCCGCTGCTGTCCAAAGCCAACGCTTCGACGGTGTTGCTCCATCCTGTGCCAAGCGCACTCCACGTTAAAGTTGAAGCGTCCCATTTGGCAATCCGATTGCAACCGTTCGCGCTGGTGCATGTTCCCGCTTGGGTAAAATTTCCTCCGGCGTACACATTGCCGCTGCCGTCAACGGCGATTGCGTAAACTGTATTGTTCACACCTGTGCCAAACGGAGTCCATAAGAAGCCATTCCATTTGGCAATGCGATTGCACCCGCTGCTGCAATTCCCCGCAAATGTAAAATCACCGCCGGCGTACAAAGCGCCGCCCGAATAGGTCAAAGCATAGACGGCACCGAAAACAGCACCGTTGTTGACGAGTTGACTCCATGCTGAGGTCGCGGCGTTCCATCGCACAAGAAAAGCGCACGAGCCACTGCAGCCGGTCGCTGATACAAATTCGCCTCCAACGTAGAGCGTGCTCGTTCCGTCGAACGCAAGGGCTTGGACAGGACGGTCCACGCCGCTGCCGAGCGCGCTCCATGTCGAACCATTCCATTTCGCAATGCGATTGCAGCCGGTCGTGCATGTTCCTGCGGTGGTAAAGTCCCCGCCGGCATAAAGATTACCGCTGCCATCAAATGCAATTGCCAGCACACGATTATTCATTCCCGTGCCGAGCGCGCTCCATGTAGAACCATTCCACTTGGCAATGCGACTGCAGCCGCTGTTACAATTCCCAGCTGATGAAAAATCACCACCTGCGTATAGATTGCCGCTGCTGTCGAACGCCAATGCCCAAACCCAACTACTTACACCTGACCCAAAGAAACTGCTCGCCCAGTTTTCATTGCCGGGATTCGTGAGCGATTCGGGCGCAAAACGCGGTTGCTCATTTGGACTGCTTACGAGCGTATAGCCCGTTGGGTCAATCGTTGCCGATTGCCCTTTTGGCAAATTGAGCGTTCCGTCGGGGCGAAGCACATCCGCAATCGGAATACCGTGTGGAGCTTGCGGCGCCACTTCGGCGCGCGCCATCGGCGCGCTTGATAGTGCGAGCAGGACAAGCGACACAAGTGCCAGCATCGAAAAGAATGGGCGCAGTGTTTTGAATGACATGATTCCTCCGGCGTGAGACGAACAAGTGCGGTTTTGAAAAAGCAATACGCGCATTTAACCAGAATTCGCCGCGCGGCGATAGGGTTTTTTCGATACAAAATTCGATACAGATTCCGATACCAAAAACCGCGCCCAGTCGGGACGCGGTTTTGTAGTTGTTGCTGTTTGATTCTTGTTCGTACGCGTGAGGGCAAGTTCACTTGCTCTCACGTCGCGGCGCGGTCAAAAACGCCCACAACGTCGGAAATTTTTGTTTGAGCAAAAGATGGTCGTCCGTTTCGGGATGATGCGTGGTGAGAAACAGTAACGCGAACATTGCCGCAAATAAAACCGAAACCCACGAAAGGGTCACGAGTCCCGAAACGAACGGCAACAATAACAACGCGACGCGCATCGCCAAAAAATTACTGCGCGTGAGAAAACGCGCGGCGAGATAAATTATCACCACAAGCGCGAGCGCAATGGGTGAATACACCGCGAGCGCGGCAGCGCCAAGCGTGTTGCCTCGCCCCCCGCGTCCGCGCAGCCAAATACTCCACCGCGTTCCCACAAACGCCGCAATCACCGTACAGCCAATTTCAAAATCATTCAATCCCAAATAACGCGGCACAAATACCGCGAGCGCGCCTTTCACTGCTTCCAACAAAAAAACGAGCGCCGCCGTCCAACGATGGACAGACAGCGCCGTATTCAACACGCCAACATTCCCCGAACCCAACGCGCGCAAATCTTGTCCCGTCGCGATTTTCGTCAACAGCCACGCGACAGGAATCGAGCCGACGAGGTAACCCGCGAGAATGAACGCGAGGAGCATGAATATGGGTAGCAAGTAGTAGGTAGCAGGTAGCAAGTGGCACGTTCCCTAATATCTGCTACTTGCTACTTGCTACTTTTCTCCCCTCACCTCGCGCGTCAACTGATCGAAAAATTTTTCCATAAACGCGTGTCGTTCCTCTGCGATTTTTTTCGCCGTTGGGGTAAAAAAACGTTCGCGCAAATGTTTCAGTTTCACGTGGTATTCGTCAACGGGCGTATGTTGCTCATTATGCTGTTTGCGCGTGGCGACCGCGTTTTCTTTTGGCTCGGTGTACAATTTTTGATTCAGCAGTCCGCAAATCGCGTACGCGCGCGCGACGCCGATGGCGCCAATCGAATCGAGTTTGTCCGCGTCAAATAAAATTTTTGCTTCCAATGTTTCGGGACGCGTTGTGCCGCGAAAGCGATGCGACGCGATGGCTTCGGAAACGCGCGCGGCGAAATTTTCATCTGCGCCATTTTCCAATAAATACACGCGCGCATCCTTCGCGGAAACTTGCGCGTGGTCTATTTCAGCGTTTCCATGGTCTTCATCGTGCCGCGCAATGTCATGTAACAATGCTGCCGCGCGCACAATTTCCACATCCGCGTTTTCTCGGCGCGCGAGAAATTCCGCCATTCGCATTACGCGCAAAATATGTTCAAAATCATGCGCGCTGTCCGCGCCATCATAAAACGCGCGCGCGTGTTCGGGAGAGAGAGAGTAGGACATGCGAGGGATTATAGCAGATTGGAGATGAAAGACCGGAGACTGGAGACTGGAGACTGGGGATTGGGGGATTGGGGGATTGGGTGATTAGGTGATTAGGTGATTGGGGATTGGGGATTGGGGGATTAGGTGATTTGTGCATTGCGCATTGTGCATTGTCAATCCGCATTGTCCATTCCCTTACCTATGCTATAATTTTGGCGTGACACAAGAAAAGCAACTGTTACAAAATACCCGCGCGCAAATTGTCGTGCGCGGCATTGTGCAAGGCGTTAATTTTCGCTGGTTCACCCAACGACGCGCGTCGGACTTGGGCTTGACCGGATTCGTCCGCAATGCGTCAGACGGTTCGGTGCAGGTTACAGTCGAAGGCGCGCGCGGCGCGATTGAACAATTGCTCGAAATGCTCCGCGTAGGTCCATCGGCGGCGGTGGTCGAAAGCGTTCAAGTGGAATGGCACGCGCCGTCGGGGGAGTTTAATTCGTTTGAAGTTAGAAGTTAACCGCGCCGCACTCCCGCGAGTGGGAGCGCCACAAGCCCAAGCGATTCAGGGCAACCCCGAGCGAATGGCATGGCTCGTCCTTTTTGGGGCGTTTGCTGCATGTATTGCGCTTTCTCTCCTTGTTCCCTTTCTCGGCATCCAGTTTTTTCGTTTCTCGACCATCGCACAGCCCGCTTCGGTCCAAGCCGCGCCGCTCACGCCCGACAAAGTAACGCCCGTGCGCGTCAGTTTGCCAAATGTGACCCTGCCCCTCGCGATTCTCGACCCCACCGATGTCAACGAAAACAGCCGCATCGAAACCGATACCACCGACAATTCGCGCGCGTTCATGACTTTTTTTGAAAACAGCACCGCGACCATTTACAAGGACGCGCAGATTGCGCTCGACGAGATGCGCCAGCCGCAATTCGGCGTCAGCGAACAACCGAACCGCATCGTCATTCGACAAACGCGCGGACTCGTACGTTACGGCGTTGCCTCTCCCGTCGCGCTCCCCGGTGAATCGAAACCGCGCCCGACGCAGTTTCTGGTGCGTACACCCAATTTTGACGCATGGCTCAATCCCGGCAGTTACGCGTTTACGGTGGATGATACCGGTTCGCAAATGAGCGTGCGCGAAGGCAGCGCGATTGTGGTTTCTCAAGACGGCGCGCGTCAGACGAATGTGGGACAGGGACAACGGATTGTCTATGACACGCGCGTTGCGCTTGCCGAGCGCGACCCCTTTCAACCATTGCCTGCCGCGCAAGATTTGATTGTGAACGGCACATTTGGCAGCCCCTTTGATTGTTCGCCCAACGCCAATACTGCGTGGAAGTGTTACAGCGACCAGGGCGGCGACGGCGGCAACATCAATGGTTCCATTGGTCCCGTCACCAAAGACAATCGCTATGCCATTCAAATCAAACGCGAGAACTCGAACCAGAACAGCGCCATCACGGGCATCCGCCAGATCATTGACCGCGACGTGTCCGATTATCGCACGCTGAAACTTTCTGCCGATATTCGCGTGGACAGCCACAATCTTTCGGGTGGCGGTTACTTGAGCACCGAGTATCCGCTCATCTTGCGCGTGCGCTATCGCGATGTGAACGGCGACGAAGCAGAATACGTGCGCGGCTTTTATATTCAGAACGACAATAACAACCCCACCGCGAACGGCGAATTGGAGCCGCAGGGACAATGGATTCCGATTGAATCGAGCAACCTGCTCGCGCTGCCCGTCAAACCGTTCCGTATTCTCGCCGTCGAAATCTACGCGTCGGGCTGGGACTATGAAAGCTACATCGCCAACGTGAGATTACAGGCGGAATAAATCATCGCGATATGCCGACAAAACGTATTGGCGAATTTCTTTGTTATTTCGTATCGTATGATTGCGTTGAACCACCTCACATTCCCATGGCAAAAGGTAAAGAACGCAACTCGCCCAGTGCGAAATTTTGGTTGAATCCCATCGAATTAAATCGGAATCGCGGACTCACCGCAAATGCCTTGCGCGACGCACGAAGAATAGTTGACGAGAACAGAGATTTATTTTTGGAGATGTGGAATGAGCATTGCAACGATTGAAATACAGCCGCGCGTTTCCGATGTGGAATTTTCACTTGACGCGCTCACCGTCCATCTCCAAGACGGACGCGTTGTTTCTGCGCCGCTCGCTTGGTATCCGCGTCTCAGCCACGCAACTCCTGAGGAACGAAACGAATGGCGCGTGTTTCAGGACAGTGATGCGCGTGACATTATTTTTTGGGAACAGCTGGATGAATTGATTCCGGTTATTGCGTTGCTTACAGGAACAGCGAGCAGAGGATCACACCGTTCGTTGGAACGTTGGCTGGCGGAACGCAAAGCCAAGTGAAATAAAAATTTCGGGACTCGAGTCCCGAAATTTTCTTATCTCACCACACTCTGGATTTCCTGCACCGCTTTTGGATTTTCCAACGCGCTGGTATCGCCCGGGTCATGCCCCAAATACACCGCGCGTGCCACACGCCGCATAATTTTTGCATTGCGCGTGCGCGGCAAATCGTTCACAAAATAAATCGCTTTGGGTAATAATGCCTTGCCCAATTCATTCGCCAACAACTCGCGTAACTCCTTCTCGATTTCATCAATTCCCTTGCTACCTGTTTCCCTGTCTCCTTGATACCCCGCCTTCAGCATCACAAAACAAACAACACTCTCCCCCTTCACCTCATCCGGCACGCCAATCGCCGCGCTTTCTTGCACGGCGGGATGACGCGCGAGCGCGGATTCCACTTCGGCAGGTCCAAGACGTTTGCCCGCGACTTTGATGACATCATCACTGCGTCCGAGAATGTACCAGAGCCCGTCGTCGTCAATCGCGCAAAAATCGCCGTGCACCCAAACGTTCGGAAAACGCGACCAGTACGTATCGAGATAGCGCTGTGGGTCATTCCAAAAGCCGCGCGTCATGCCAATCCACGGTTTGCGAATCACAAGTTCGCCTACGCGCCCGCGCACCGAGTTTCCATTTTCATCCACCACATCCGCGTCCATCCCCGGCAACGGTCCTGCGAACGACGCGGGTTTTTCGGGCGCGAGAAAATTGCCCATCAAAATTCCGCCCGCGATTTCCGTGCCGCCGGAATAATTGATAATGGGCAGTTGTCCGTTACCGACGGTATGAAATAACCACAGCCATGAGGTGGGATTCCACGGTTCGCCCGTTGATGCAAACGCGCGCAATGACTTCAACGAATATTTTTTCACAGGTTCGTCTCCATATTTCATCAACGCGCGCACAAAGGTCGGCGCAAGTCCGAGCAGTGAAATGTTGTGCCGTTCCACCATCGCCCACACGCGATTGGGTGCAGGATAATCGGGCGCGCCATCGTACAAAAACATCGTCGCGCCGAGCAGCAGCGTGCCATAGACCTGCCACGGTCCCATCATCCAACCCATGTCCGTCATCCAGTAGAGCGTGTCGGTTGGTTTCACATCGAGACCGTGAAACATGTCTTGCGCGCTCTTGATGGGAAAGCCGCAATGCGTATGCACCGCGCCTTTGGGTCTGCCCGTCGTGCCGCTCGTGTAAATGAGCATCAGAATATCTTCCGCGTCGGTTCGTTCCGTGCTCGCGTCTCCTTGCCATTCATCGCCCATCGTCACCACTTCATCCCACCAATAATCGCGCCCTTTAATCATTTCAATTTTGTTTTGCGCGCGCGGTAGGACAATTATATGTTTCACACTTGGCGCTTGACGTACTGCCTCATCCGCCGTTTGTTTCATCGGCACAACGTTCCCGCGTCGAAAGGTTCCATCGGCGGTGAACAAGGCGCGCGCCTTCGCGTCGTTCAAACGCGTTGCGATGGCGCCTGCGCCATAGCCGCTGAACAATGGCAAAAACACCGCGCCAATTTTGGCGCTCGCCAAAACCGCAATCACGATTTCGGGAGTCATGGGCATAAACACGCCAATCGCGTCGCCTTTGCCCAAACCGAGCGCGCGCAAGCCGTTCGCCACACTCGTCACCTCGCGGTGCAATTGTTTGTATGTCAGTTCGCGCGTCGCGCCCTCTTCGCCTTCCCATTTCACCGCAATCTGACTTTCTTTTTCCGTTCCTTGATACTTGTCCAAACAGTTGTGAACGATATTCATTTTTCCGCCGACGCACCATTTGGGAAATTGAATCCCGCGCGACAAATCTACAATCTGCGAATACGGTTCATAAAATTGAATGTCGAGTGCGCGCAGCATCGTGTCCCAAAACCATGCAACATCGTCGGTAGATTTTTTTTGAAATTCCGCGAGCGTGTTGAATCCGTTGCGCTTGTAAAATTGATACAAATTGCTTTCGACCATTTGCGCGCGCGAAGGTTTCCACGCGACCTCGCCGCCAAATTCAAATTCTGCCATCGTCCTGCCTCCTGCGTGAATTATGGAGAGGAATGGAGAGAATGTCAACGCGTCGGGCGATTAGAAATCGCGGCAACGCATAGCGAATTCGACCTACGTCGAATTAACGAATTAAACTGTTCCAGTCAACAAAGTGCCTGTTCCGAACATCGTGAGGGATTGACATGGCAACGTGTTGCCGCGAACCATGTTCGCAACGAATTGCGATTCGCCGAAAATTTAACGCCAATGTGAACCATATCCAACGCAAAAAATTTGTCATTGACACGCGCATTTGCGTTGTGCTATAGTTTTCGCAATTTCTGAAATATCTTGCATTGCATACATTGGAGGGTATAATGAAAATTCGTTTGCTCCGCCTCAGCGCGTTCGTAGGGCTCGCACTCACCGCGCTGTTTTTGTTTGGGACGGGGACGGTGCACGCGGCAAATACCTGCACTTGGACGGGGGCTACTAGCACTGATTGGGCAAATGCTAGCAATTGGACAGATTGCGGTGGGATCGCACCGCAGTCTGCTGACACAGCCATTATTGGAAGTGCATCAAATAACCCAATTATTAGCGCGAACACAACAATTGGCACGGTTACTATCAATAATGGTGGTATTTTGACTTATAACGGCGCTGCGGGTGTGACTCTTAGTATTTCCACATTCAACATAAATGATGGTGGCAAGTATGTTCACAACCGTGCAGCAGTAACGCCTCTTAACACCACAAGCGGTAGAAACTTTACCTCTAGCAGCACAGTTGAATTGCAGGACTTTAGTGCGCCGTCTAGTACACTTCCGAGTTTTGGAAATCTGACAATCAACTCTAGTGGAACTATACAAATGTCGGGAAATCTTAGTACTGTGAACGGCACGTTAACCAAAAAAAATTCGGGAGATTTCCGACTGGCTACAACTCAAAGTGTTGCATTAACTATCACAGGGAACTTGCAATTGCAGTCAGGCACAATGACCGTGCAAAGCTCCAGTACCACAAATACCGCTTCTGTGGATGTCGGTGGCGATATCAGTATAGACCCGAGTTCAACCTTTCAAAGGGGCAGCTCTTCGGGATTGTTGACTCTTAATGTCGGGGGAAATTGGCTGAACAATGGAACATTTACAGCTGGAAATAGTAACGTTAACTTTAACGGCTCCGGCACCCAAAACCTCACCGCGAATACCTCAACAACATTCAACAACCTGACGGTGAACAACGGCGTAACGTTAGTTGAGACTGTCGCAGCAGACAACGTCACCGTTAATGGCACATTGACTAACAATGGCACAATTCGCAAATCGCAAAGCGTGAGCGGGACCGGCGCCAAGACATTTGGGCTTGCGGGCAAATACAACGGTGCTGACCTTACAATTGACGTTACTACAGTAGGCAGTCTCTCAAACCTGCGGGTTGACCGTTTTGACAGCAACCATGTGAACGCCGCAACTGCTGAGCAAACTGGGCGCTATTGGACCATCACTGCAGAGGGAAGCAGCTTTGTTACTAACCTCACTCTGCCCCGCAGCAATCTGGGCACGCCAAGTGTATGCAAATATAGCGGAAGTGGCACGACTTGGAGCTGTGCGAATTCAAGCCAAACGAGCGACAGCGTCACTCGCAACAATGTTAGTTCCTTCTCCGATTGGGCTGTCGGTAACAATGCCCCCACCTCCGCCCCGCTCACCAGCTTGACGGGCAAATACAAAGCCGCCAAAAAGTTGGTCCAGCTCAAATGGGAAACGGGGACCGAAGTGAACGTCATCGGTTTTAACGTCTATCGCGCCACCAAAGCCAACGGCAATTACAAAGTTGTGAACGCGGCGCAGTTGGACGCAAAAAATCCCGGCAATATTCTCGGCGCGCGCTATGCGTTCCGCGACAAAAAGGTCAAGCCGGGCAAGACCTACTATTACCAAATCGAAATCGTTCACCCCAACGCAACCAGCGAATTTTCCGATACCCTTCCGGTCAAGACAAAATAAAAAGAACCTTCCGGGAACGTGCTCCGGAAGGTTCTTGATTTTTCTATCCCAATCCCAATCATCTATTCCGCGTACGAATCATCTGTTATCTCGAGCGCGCGGTCAATAATCTCCATCCCTTCGTCCAATTCCTCTTTGGTAATAATGAGCGGCGGATTGACGAGGATGTTGTTCCAGCGCACGAATGTGAATAAACCATTCTCACGGAAAAATTTATTCACCACCGCCATCGCGCCCATCTCGGACGCTTTCGCATTATAGGGCGCCATCGGTTCGCGCGTCGCGCGATTTTTTACAATTTCCAAAATCGAAAACATGCCAATGTAGCGCACGTCACCGACCGACGGATGTTTCGCTTTTAGCTTTTCGTGCCATTCGCCGAGATACTTGCCCATCTCTCGCGCGCGTTCAATCAAATTGTCTTCTTTATAAACATTGACGCACGCAATCGCTGCCGCGCAGCCCATCGCGTGACCGCCATACGTGAGCCCCGCGTACAACACCTTATCGTCAAAATACTTGCCAATCTCTTCGCTCACAATCGTCGCGCCGAGCGGCAAGTAACTGCTCGTCAAACCTTTTGCAACGGACATGATGTCGGGTTCGATGCCCCAATGATTCACCGCGAACCATTCGCCCGTGCGTCCGAATCCGCTCATCACTTCATCCGCGATAAACAAAATGCCGTACTTGTCGCACAAATAGCGAATGCCTTGCATGTAGCCATCGGGCGGAATAATGATGCCGTTCGTTCCCGTCACGGGCTCCATAATAATCCCCGCAATGTTGTTGGGTCCCTCAAACTGAATCGTATCCTCGACATGATTCAAACAATTCATGTTGCACGCGTCGGCATGCTCGCACCAGCGACAGCGATAGCGATACGGGTCCATGATACGCACGACGCCGGGGATGCCCGGTTCCGCAGCCCAACGACGCGGGTCTCCCGTGAGCGTCATCGCGCCCGCCGTGCCGCCGTGATACGAACGATAGCGCGCGATAATTTTTTGTTTGCCCGTCACCATGCGCGCGATTTTGATGGCGTTCTCGTTCGCTTCCGCGCCGCCCAAAGTGAAAAACGATTTCTTCAAACGCGCGGGCGTGATTTCCGCGAGCATTTCACCCAACACGCCGCGCACCTCAGTTGCCATGTACGGTGACGCATACGTGAGCGTTTCGGCTTGCGCCTGAATCGCCTTGATGACGCGTTCGTCGCCGTGACCGATGTTCACGCTCATCAACTGCGAATTCATGTCAATATATTTTTTCCCGTCGGGATCCCAAAAGTACACGCCTTTGGCGCGCGCGACGGGAATCGGATTAAACGCCGCTTGCGCGTTCCATTCAAACAGCGTGTACTCTTTATTTAGCCGAACCATTTCGGCAGTGGGCATGGTCATTTCTGTTGGCTCCTGAATCGAGTTGGGTCTTGCGCATACAGTTCTTTCACCCACACCCAACGTGTACGAACATCTGCGAGCTCTTGTTCATCTTGCTCAAAAATCATATCCAAATGCATCGTCCACACGTAAAGTTCGTTCATCAAAGAGAGACGTTGCTTTGGCGTTTTCCATGGTCGTTGGCGCACGAGATATTTTTCAATCGTGCTCCAGCGAGCGCGCGTCATCGGAGAGTCATCAGGTGTGAGTTTTTGGCGATTCACCATGCCCACCATTGTACGTCTTTGATTCACCACGTCAACCGCGAAATAGGGCAAACGCATTTCAAATGGCTCGGCTCGCATGAAATAGAATTTCACGGCTGAAAAAAAACAAAATGCGCTGCATTGAGAAGCGCCGCGCGATTTGTGCGATGCTCTGCATCGCCCCTTTTGTTCAGATGGCGATTTTAGAATCGTGACATCGAATGCCGTTTCAAATGCATTTGCCCTACCGCGAAAAACAAAACGCCCGCGCTGTTCATCACAACGCGGGCATCCTCATTGCTCATTCCTCAGCGCTCATCCCTAATTTAGGGACGGCGCGGTTTCTGCCAATTCTTCCAGCGTCTTTTCAATCGTCAACGCATCGTCAGCGACTAATTTCACTTGTCCTTCAATCACGTCGGCAATCACTTTGCTGTTGTCTTTGAATTCCCCGGACAAGACGCCTTCCGATAACGGGTCTTCGATGAGCTGTTGAATTTTTCGTTTCAACGGGCGCGCGCCGAATTGTTGGTCATAGCCCTCCCGCGCGAGCTGCTCTTTGGCGGCAGTGGTAATTTCGAGTTCGATGGTGTGTTCGTCCAGACGCGGCTGCAATTGTTTGAGCTGCACGTCCACGATTTGGAGAATGTCGTCTTTGGTTAGCGCGCGGAACACGACCACGCCGTCAATGCGGTTGAGAAATTCGGGACGGAACAATTTTTTCAATTCGCCCATCAGCTTGTCACGCATCTTGCCGTACGCATCTTCGTTCGCTTTGACTTCGTCCTTTTTCACAGAGAAACCGAGCGAGCTGTCACGCTGAATCAAGTCTGCGCCAATGTTCGAGGTCATGACAATGATGGTGTTGCGAAAATCCACCTTGCGCCCTTTGGCGTCTGCCAAATGCCCTTCCTCCAAAATCTGCAAGAGCATGTTGAACGCGTCGGGATGCGCCTTTTCGATTTCGTCTAACAAAACAACAGAGTACGGGCGGCGGCGAATCGCTTCGGTTAATTGACCGCCTTCTTCATAACCAATGTAGCCGGGCGGCGCGCCAACCAAACGCGCGACGCTGTGTCGTTCCATAAATTCGGACATGTCAATTTGAATCAACGTGTCCTCTTTGCCAAACATAAACTCGGCGAGCGTTTTTGCCAGCTCGGACTTGCCAACGCCGGTAGGTCCCAAAAAGATAAAGGAACCAATCGGACGCTTCGGGTCTTTGAACCCCGCGCGTGCGCGGCGCACCGCTTTGGAAATAATGTTTATCGCGTCTTCTTGCCCGACGATGCGTTCGTGCAGCGCGCTTTCCATTTTCAAAAGTCGCGTCGTTTCCGCTTCGGAAATTTGCGTAAGCGGCACGCCCGTCCACATCGAGACCACTTCGGCAATATCTTCCGCGCCCACAATCGGCATTGCCGTATCGGGGTATTCGGTAAAATTCAACTGCGCCTGTTTCAACTTTTCTTTGATTTGGCGTTCGCGATTCTGCAACTCTATCGCTTCTTCAAACTCTTCGTCGTTCACCGCTTCTTCTTTGCGCGCTTGAATGGTTTTCAGGTCGTCGTTCAATTCTTCCCACGCGGGCGGCTTGGGCACTTTGTACATCCGCACGCGCGACGATGCTTCGTCTATGAGGTCAATCGCTTTGTCCGGGAGGAAACGGTCGGTCACGTATCGCGCCGCGAGATTCGCCGCGCTGGTCAATGCGTCATCACCAATTTTCAACGCGTGATGTTGTTCGTAGCGTTCGCGCACGCCTTTCAAAATCGCGATGGTTTCTTCAACGCTCGGTTCTTCAACTTTGACCGGTTGGAAGCGCCGTTCGAGCGCGGCATCGGATTCGATGTGCTTGCGATATTCTTCCATCGTCGTCGCGCCCACACATTGCAATTCGCCGCGCGCCAACGCGGGTTTCAAAATGTTTGCCGCATCCACCGCGCTGCCCGCCGCGCCCGCGCCGACGACCATGTGCAGTTCGTCAATGAACAAAATTGATTTACTGCCTTTGACTTCATCAATCACGCGCTTCATGCGCTCTTCAAATTGACCGCGATAGATTGTGCCTGCAACCAATGAACCGACATCGAGTTGCAGCACGCGCTTGTTCAACAATTGCGGCGGCACTTGACTGGAAATAATTCTTTGCGCGAGACCTTCGACGATGGCGGTTTTGCCGACGCCGGGTTCGCCTATCAACGCGGGATTATTTTTGGTGCGGCGCGAGAGAATTTGGATGACGCGCTCGATTTCTTTTTGGCGCCCGATGACGGGGTCAAGTTTGTTGTCTTCGGCAAGTTGCGTGAGGTCAACCGCGAGTTGGTCAAGCAGCGGCGTTTTTGATTCGCCGCGCTTTTTGGATTTCTCGGAAGATTTGCCTTCTTCGGTCTGCGACGGCGATGCGTTCATCACTTCTTTGGCAAGATTGGAACGCACTTTGTCGGGCGAGACGCCGAGCGATTTCAAAACATTGACGGCGATGCCATCGCCTTCGCGAATGAGTCCGAGCAAAAGATGTTCGGTGCCAATGTAATGATGCCCCATGCGGCGCGCTTCATCCACCGCGAGTTCGATGACGCGTTTCGTGCGTGGGGTCAGCGATAATCTCGTACCGGGCGCGGCTTGCCCGCGTCCGACAATTTCTTCGATCACTTGGCGCACGCGCGTTTGGTCCAATCCCAAATCGCGCAAGACTTTGGCGGCAAGTCCTTCTTCCTCACGAATAAGTCCCAATAGAATATGTTCGGTGCCAATGTAATTGTGATTCAAGCGCTGCGCCTCTTCTTGCGCGAACGTAAGCACACGGCGCGCGCGCTTTGTAAATTTGTCGAATTTATCGGACATCACGGTATCACCTCATCCTTACGTACATCAGAAATGCGATTGGGCGTGCGATTCTCGGCTTGCGATTGCAGCATATTCATACGTGAAAAACAGAAATACAGCTGCCAACCCCTGCGCGAGCCCTGATGTTGGATGCGAAACAAGAGAGATTCTTACAAGTCACTTGCAAATTTTGTCAGCATCAAGACGTTCATATACGCGCCCAACTTGCCATCAAAGCAATTGCTACTGATTCTAAAACAAACGCGCCATTCGCGCCATAGACCACTTGGACGATGCGCGTTCGACGCGAGAGATTTCGTTGGCAGTGAGTTGTGCGCGTTCTTAAAGAGCCAAAAAAGCAAGAACGATAGGAACCCAAAACATGAACGTACCATCCATTTTCAGAAATGCAAAAAAATTACGGGTGAATATGGGGACCACTGACCCGAGAACATTCCCCTAATTTGATATTGATTGATGCCATTTGGGTTTCGATGAACAAAGATGCTGCAATCAGGACCATCATCCGCGATTGTCTGAGTTGCTCCGTGATATTCCCACACCTGATAACGGCTTGCGCCTTCACAGAATTCCAGAGTTGTTTCAGTACTGGCCACACGATAGACAGCTGTAAAGTGTGGTGTAGTATCAGTGCCACGACCGGGCCAGACTTCAATGTAACGAGGATTCGCGGTTTGTCCACTCTGCGTGTTTCGCGAAAAAATCTGCCAAGTGTGTTGACCGTTTGATTCAGATTGATTGGCACCGCCAATTGCCTCGTTATATGTTGGACCTGGCAAATTCGGTCCTCCATTCGGAACAGCGTGCCACTGTCCATTATAAAATTCAGTTGTTATAAATGTTGTATCCCAGGCTGAATTGGGCGTGTCTGGCGCGGCTCCAAAATGGAGCCAGAGCGAATCTGCAAAGATATTTGTGACGTAAGCAGACGGAAAGTTAGTAGGTGATTGTTGATTCGAGAGATGGCGAGCGCCTATTGCTGTAGTATTTGGACGCTTACGCTTCGGTGGGTACGCAGCTCCCCCACTCGCTCGTGCATCGTCCCAACGCAAATCTGGCACAGGTGAATACCAGGTATTGAACCAATTGCCCGGGATTGCACGCACCGGAGAAGGATTTCCACTATATGGACTGGAAGTAGGAACGCCTGTTCGGGCATCAAAATGCAAATGAATGCCTGCAGTAGATGGGAGCCCCGTTTTGCCACTCGTTCCAATCTGCTGACCTTGGATCACGTTACTTCCCGCAGATACATTACGAGTTGCGAGATGAGCAAAAAAACTATATCTAGCGCCATGTTGAATTCGCACCCAATTTCCATAACCAGGATTATCGAATCCAACATCCAGCACAGTCCCATCGGCAGGAGCAAGGACAGGAAAACTGCTTGCCGGTGTTACATCTGTTGCATTAGTATAGTCAATTGCCTTCTCATCTTTCACGACTGTACCGTTCAAAAGTGTGCGTCGGATATGAGCGCACTGACCCGCTTCATAAGGGGGACGCTCATCAGGCGCACACGAAATTGTCATAGTTCCTGAGAACGGTACGCGCCAAGCTTCAGACAGATCTATAGCTTCTTCTGTATCCGCATTCAACCAAGAAGCAGTCACCAAAAATCCGGCGGATAGAGGGAAAACCAATCCTATAGATACAAATAAACCTTTCATGTTTCCTGCCCTAATGCAAACTAAAACTTGAACTGATTTCGTCGGCTATATTCTCATTCTCCGTGTTTTCCGAAAACACAACAATAGTGTACAACCATTTATCCTTCCCAAACGCGTAGGCAATGAATCGCCCATAATCGATCCCCGACCATCGAACAGCTGGAACTTCGGCAATAGTGGATTTTTGAATATCTGGAAAAGATGGGTTTGATGCAGGTTCATTCGGATCCTTCAGTGATTCTTGGTAATGCTCAAACCAACTCTCAATGTTTTCATATTTCTCAAAATCAGGACTAACATGAAGTGAGAATTTAAAGGTACCGTTTGAGGAGAGCCCCTTCGGAAATCCTTTGACAACATAATTTTCGATAATTACATCAACATAGAAATCACCAGGTGGTTGATTCACTGTTTCCTCAATCCTCCAATTGCTTGGATATTGAAATGAAAACCCAACCTGATCATTGAAGTATTCCTTTCAAGTACCGTCATGAGTGATAATCTCAATCTTCCCAGATAGGGGAGCTTCGCCTTCAGCAGGAGGAGTGGGAATCAGAGTAGGCAAGTCAGGTGGTGGTACAGTGGTTGGAAGTTTATCAATTTGGCTGACATCGAATGTTGGAATAGGCACAGCAGGTGTACCAAAACCAATCGGGGTCAGATTATCTTCTGCTATGGTTGGAGTAGCTTGCGGGGCAGAAGCCGCTACAAAGAGGGCAGAACTTGCTGGAGCAAAAATTGAAACGCCAATCAAATTTATTCCTAATGCTGCAATTGCTGCAAAAAGCACCACAGCGACTAGGGTGAGTAGGACAACATTCAAGTTATAGGCACCCTTTTTGTCTCTAGCCATCTGATTTCTCCCTTCAAAATCCGTTATCTCAAGCCAACTAATAGACACATTCCGAAGGCTTCTGCGTGTGTGTTTTCGGGACGCCTTTCCATTCCTCACTCTACGATTCTGCTTCTGTTTCCGCCGCTAATTCTTGCTCGCCTTCCACCGCCTCCTCGCTCCACTCTTCGGCATCCGTCTGTTCATAATCGCCCACGTCTTCATCATTCACACGCTTGAGCGAAAGCCCCAAACGCCGCTTGGCGGAATCAATTTTAATCACGCGCAGTTGATACGTTTCCCCTTCTTTAACCACTTCTTTTGGATGATTGATGCGTTTATCGGACAATTCCGAAACGTGAATCAAACCTTCGATGCCCTCGTCCACGCGCGCAAACGCGCCGAACGAAGCCAGCTTTGTAATCGTCCCATTCACCAATTGCCCGATGGCGTAATTTTCTTCAATCGTCGTCCAAGGTTCGGGCGTCAAGCGTTTCATCGAAAGCGCGATGCGGTTTTTGTTGCGGTCAATGCCCAACACCTGCACCTGAACCGTATCGCCCACTTTGACCAATTCATTGGGATTCTGGATTTTTGACCACGAAAGTTCGGAAACGTGAATCAAGCCGTCCAAGCCACCCAAGTCAACAAACACACCGAAATCGGCAATGCTCGTCACGGTTCCCGTACGCACATCGCCTTCTTTGATTTCTTCCAGCAAGCGGGTTTTGGCATCACGCCGCACTTCGCGCATCGCCACGCGTTCGGAAAGAATGAGCCGATTGCGCGCGCGGTCAATTTCGATAATCTTTAGTTTTAGCTTTTTGCCGGTCTGCGCGGCAAGGTCCGATTCGGTCAAATCGCGTTCGCCGCGTCCGCGCGAGGCAATTTCCAATTGTGACGCGGGCACAAAGCCGCGAATTTTGCCGACGCGCACAATCAAGCCGCCTTTGTTGTAACCCGCGACGGGCGCTTCGATAATGGCATCCGCTTTTTGTGTGGCTTCGGCATCGCGCCAATCGCGTTCTTCTTGCGCGCGCGCAATGGACAATACCGTGAGTCCGTCTTGGTCTTCGGACTTGATGACGTATGCCAAAATTTCGTCGCCCAGTTGGGGACGCTTGCCTTCGCGCGCGAGCTCTTCTACTTCGCGCGGCGCGATGATAGCTTCGGACTTGGTTCCAATGTCCACCAAAATTTCATGGGGCGCGGCGCGCACGACGGTACCTTGCACAATATCACCAAATACGGGACGTTTGTAGGTATAGTCTGCTTCAGACAAGGATGCCATAAAATTATTGGTGTCCTTGCTGTGGTTCGCTTTCGACATTGCTTTTTTCGGCTTGTTGTCTTTTGCCGAGCCGCTTTTTCGAGATGATTCTCCTTGGGGCGCCTGGCTCCCGCGAATCGGATCCATCAAATAAACTCCAGCGTGCTGTGGTGACGTAGCAATTATGTTCATGGCTGAACAGAAAACATTATAGGCGATTTAGTTGATTTGGCAACTGACCGAAAGGATACAAGCGCAGTGCGTAATGCATAATGCCCAATACATAACACCAAATGCACTTGACGTTTGACGCATGAGGTATACGTCAAATGCGATGGGTCAAATCTTTTTCGACACACACCGCTTTAATTGGCAATCGCAATCGCTTCAATTTCCACCAGCGCGCCTGCCGGAAGCTTTGCCACTTGTACGGTCGAGCGCGCGGGTGGTTGTTCGCCAAAAAATTCCGCGTACACCGCGTTCATTGCCGCAAAATCGTTCAAGTCGGCAAGAAACACCGTCGTTTTCACAACGCGGCTCAATGAACTCCCCGCTGCATGCAGTACGTGGCTCAAGTTTGTAAGCACGCGCCGCGTTTGCGCGGTGATGTCGCCTTCGACAATTTTCATCGTCGCAGGGTCGAGCGGAATTTGTCCCGCGGTAAAAATAAAGTCCCCTGTACGAATCGCTTGCGAATATGGACCAATCGCTTTCGGTGCGTTATCGGTGTGAATGATTCGACGTTCCATTTGTTTTAGAGTAGCAAGTAGCAGGTATCAGGTAGTGGGAGTTGCCCTTGCTACTTGCTGCCTGCTGTTTGCTACTTACTGCGGACAATCTGCAAATGTATTTTCTTCCAACACGATATTGTTTGAATTTTCCGCGCGACAGTCCATCACGCGATTCCCGTTTGTAAAATTGCCGCTGACGAGCGCCCACGACGCGTGACCGAGCCAGAACGCATAGTTGTTGCGCTGGAGTTCGTTGCCGATGAAACGATTGTCATGCGAAAACGTGGCTTCGATACCATTCGCCACATTGTCGTTCAACGTGTTCCAATAAAACGCGTTGTTGTGACTCGCGCGCGCTTCCGTGTTCCCCTGATAAATTCCATCACCCGAAAAATTCGCGGTGTTGCCAATGACGACGCTGTTGTCGCTGTTGACGAGAACAATCCCCGCCGCTTCGCAACCCGCGTCATGTCCCCATTCGGGACAGCTGCGATTGTTGTAATTTGCCGTGTTGTCTTCGACGCGATTACCCGGCGATTCGAGCAAGCGAATGCCCCATCCGCGATTGTTGCTTGTGGTGTTGGTGCGTATTGTGTTGCCGCCGCCGTTGACGATTTGAATGCCCTGCACGTTGTTGGAGGCGGTAACGTTTTGAATCACCGAATTGGTGACGTTGTGAAACATCACCCCCCCCTTGGGCAGCCAGGTGCCCAGGTCAAGAATGGAATTGTCGTCCACGTAATTGCCACTGAAATTGGAATTGCGGACGATGACGTTTGAGGAATCGGCGACGAGCAAGCCGAGGTCAAATCCTTTGACAGTGCAGTTCTGGATAATGACGCCGGTCTTGTTTTGGACAACGATGCCGGTGTCCGCGCCGTTCCCCGTGATAACGGGTCTGCCTTCGGCTTGGCAGTCAATCACTTGATTGTCTTGCTGGACAATGATGGGTTGTGTCGCGGAAGGGAAAATGAAAGTGAGCAAGAGAAAGAGTTCACGCATAAGCAAGATGCGCGTCCGGGGAGCACGTGGACGCGCATCTTTATAACACAGGAAATGGTTTTTGCAAGCTGCTGGGTCTGTCGTTGCTCCGCAGGGCAGCTTGCATAATCCGTTTAACTGTCACTATTTCAGAGACAAAGTCCATAACGCTGTTATGGGTTTCCGCATAGATACGTCAGTCCCAAGACGTAGCAAAGATACCGCAAATCATCTCCGTAGTTAGGACCCGTTTCCTTGGGCACCGCTCGCAGCACCAGATGGTATGGTTCGCCCTGAGTGGACGAGGAAGGGAACAGGGCAAAAGCAAAATTGATTTGATTGCCGTAACACTGCATCACTTGTGATTGGCTCACTCGCCCGACATTCGCAATGGGAAAGGGAAACCGTTTTCCATCTGCGCCTTCAACCCACAACACAAAGCCCAACGTCTGAGCTTCAGAAGACCCCATGACGTCTACAACGGGAAGCGCACCGCATCCTTCCGCGAGATTCATGGGCGGCTCGTCATTCCAACGCATAGCGGAAAGAATTTCCGGTGTACCCACTTCAATGAGTGTGAAATCCAGCGCGTTTGCGCCGGTCCGAATTCCAATTAACTTGGGTGGTGGCTCTAGTGCCAGTGTTGGAGAAATGTCTTCGCCACGGGCAATAAAGGTCACTCCGTCCGTGTCGCGCAGTGCAAGCACTTTGCGTTTACCTTGTGTCTCCATCGGCGCCTGCAAGGTAATGGACATTTCGCTGCTGACAGTAATTTGAAACGATGCTTCAAGACTCACGTTGCGCGTCGAAACCCGCAGGTTTTGCTGTTGTTGATTTTGCTGTTGTTGCTGTGATTGCCCACTTTGCGAAATGCAAATCACTTCGCCGGGATAAATCACGTTCATCCGCCAATATAATTGCGGATTGAGCGCGAGCAATTGCGATACAGTAGTGCCATAGCGACGCGCAATTGCCGCGAGCCAATCGCCGTAACGCACAACGTACGTTGTAGCACACCCCGCATGAGCATCCGCGACGCGCGTCGGTTGGAACGCGAGCGCGCTCCAAAGCAACGCATTAACCACAATTGCCAATAACAGAATTCGATAACGCATGATTGCCGCTCCTTTCATTCACCGCCTCGGGCTTGGCATACAAGCCGAATTAAGAAACGATTTGATATTCAAATCAATGGCACGATGCTTTGCAAGTCAGGCATGACTCCAATAAGCGGCGCCCCGGCTGGCGGGGGTGCACCATTTTTGACAAGCGCGTCACGCATTTGTCTGGAATCCAAATGCGAATTGTGGCGCGCTTCTTGAATGCCTTGAACAACCAACGCAACCCCCGCCACAATCGCCGCCGCGCTCGAACTGCCGCTGAAATCGTTTCGATACACGTTCGTCGCAAACGGCGCGACATTTGTCGAATCGGTTGTCACCACCTGACTGCCCCACGCATAACAATCAATGCGATTGCCAAAATTAGTCTGCAGTACTCTGCCAGACTGGTCAACGAATGGAGGCGCGCCAACCATAATCGCTAGCGTTTCCTCAAAGCTTGCATCCAAACGATTCAGGGCTGGATTTCCGAAATCGTCTGTCAACGCGTCGAGGTTTTTTCCTGCATTGCCTGCCGCTTCCACCACCACAATGCCGCGCTTGGTCGCGAGGCGAATCGCGGCGCGTTCCGCGTTGAGCACCTCAACGGGCAGCTCTGACAGAATCCGTCCGCCAATCACCGCGTCAAGGATTTGCACTTCGATTAACAAGACACCGCCGCGCCGCAAGGCAGCCAGACCAACCATGATCGCGTTGTAACGGTCAGTCAATCCATTACCGTAATAGTGCGAAACCACTCGGACCGAGCGCACATGCGGCGCGATACCCACACACTGCCCTACTCCTTCATCCGCGCACACAATGCCCAGAACCGCAGTCCCATGACGGTGCGAAAAATCTTGATTTACGCCTGCCATCACAGTAATCCCGTGTGACTTGAAATCTTCGTGGTCAAGTGTCCAGCCCTGCTCAACATCAACAAAACTTTGTCCTTCGCCGCCCCCGCCGTTGACTCCCCACGCTGCACGAACATCAATACCTTGAGGACTGGGTTCCAGATACGCTTGATTCGCTAATAGAATATCCAGTGCGGTTGGTGTGACAGTCGGGTCACCCGAAGGCGGGTCAACGTATGCGAGCTCGACGAATTCTTTCCATTCGGAATAGATTTTAGCAAGCTCCTCGTGTGCCCCATCTTCCGGAACCTGCGCCATATAGTAGCTCAAATAATCGGGCAGTTTAAACGGTGTGTCCAAGGTCGCGTCAGAGACCAGCTCGCGGATTTGCCCCTCTGTTAACGAAAAACACAAAGGTCGCATCTCCAACTGCGGAAAGCGCCGTCGAATGAGTTTCCAGAACGGATCGGTATCCAGAAATTTCTCGTCGAGAAATTTGCCGATAGATTCATCATACGGAAAACCAACGTGGTCATGGAATTTGACGACCACATGCGGGCGATAATCATTAGCCGCCTCGCCAAGCGTTGCGAAACTATTCGGTGTGCTTGTTCGTTCAGTCACGCTTGCCTCCTCTCGCCTTTATGGCAAGAAACCTTGAAACCATCCTACAACGCCGCGTCGGAACACGCGTCCACCACTCAACAACAGCGGCGCGCCGTTATCAAAATCAGATGTCATCGCTGCGTAAAGTGAAATTGGACCAAAGAGCCGCTCCGGAGGTTGGTCCGTATTGAGCTTGCCTCGAAAAACCAAGCCGAGCGGCGTCGTGGCGTACCAACTGTCTTGCGCAATGAAAATTTGCGAAATCCCAATGGGAACATTGCCCAAAAACAAAACTTGCCCCGTCGCCCAATCCCGTTTCCAAATTTTGCGTTGCAAGCTGGCGCGGTCCCACGTCGCGAACAAAATGATGGACGACATTCCGGGAACAGCTGTTATTGCAGAATAATTGACATTGCTCGGCGGATAATTTGCCGCTCCATTTATCGCATGTACGCTCTGCCAACAATCACCGCCATCAGAGCTATAGTAAAGGTCTGTTCCTTCCGGCGCGGCGCCCGGACTCGGCGAATCGCCCGGCGCGATGTAAATCAGTCCATTCGCAATCAGCAAACTTGCATTGAGCGTTGCCGCCGTTGGCAAAGTAACTTGTTTTTCCTTTTTGCAATGTCCGCGTTCATTCAAACGCTCCCATTGCTTGCCATCAACAGACCGATAGAGCCCAAGTGCGTCGGCGACGCGACTGACAATATACAAACGCTCCGGAGAACCCAAGACAGCGAGCGCGCCAAGTTGACGCAGTGGTGAATCCTTGTCCGCAAAATCCCAAGTCGTCCCGTTGTTATCACTAACGATTAGTCCCACGGACGCAGTGGTCGCATACAGTTTCTTGGGATTTTCAGTTGAAGCGACAATTGCTTCAATTTTCGAACGGTCACATTTTCCTGTCGTCACGTCCAGCGCAGGAACCGATATTCGTTCCCAATTTTTTCCATGGTCGCTGCTGCGCCACAAGCCCGTGTCTGATTCATCACAACCTTCATTGGTCGAGGTCATCACAAAGAGCGTTTCGCCTATACGCGTTATCCATTTGGCATCGCCGCCGAGATATTGCGTACTAATCGGTTTCCACCCTTCCACTTGCGGTACGCCCGCGCACGCCGAGAGCGTAAGTAAGGCAAGCAACAATACCAACATGTACAGGACTAACTTGAAGCGTTCATACTGCGCCATGTACGGCAGCCACGCGCGCGAGAAAAGCGCGGGGCGCTTGGGTTTTGTTTCTGGCTCCGCGCGTTCGTATTTGTTGACGACCAAACTGCCGACCGTAATATCGCCGCCCGCGACGAGATTGCCGGTCGCGTTATCGCCAAAGGTTGCGGTGACATTGGTCTGAACGTACTGCACCGCGATGGTGTATTTTGGTTCCGCTTGCAGTTTCGCCGCATCACTCGCTTGCGGCGAGGCGCCGCGATAATGCGCGATGGGAAAAGGACCCACGCCTTGCAGAAGCGTGAGCATCGGCTCCTGCACAACATTATCTTTGGCAGCCGCCGCGCCAACTTGTTGATAGATATAATCGTACAGTTCAAACAGTCCGATGTAACCGCCGCGCGCAGTGACGCCTTGCCCGTTGAGTCCATCAATGAGCGCTTGACCGAAATAGGTGTAATCGCGTTTCCAATCAAAAAACGAAGCTTGTGAGGGACGGCTCGCGGTGATGATGGCTTGCCCCTCACCGCGCTGCAGAATCTCTTGAACAAAATTTTCGTTCGGCGCGGTGCCTGTAAACAGCGCGGGCGAGTTTGCGCCGGCGAGCGTTGGACTCAAGGCGCCCGAAAAACAGGTGTTGAGAATGACGACGAGTTTGCGGGGTTTGATATTGCGAAGGAGGGTCAGAAATTCATTCTGACTGATGCCGGTGCCGCTTTGGAAACCGGCGGGCGTTCTTTGAACATCATGCGTGCCGAGACAGTACGCGCCGTTCTCGTCCTGATTTCCATGTCCGCTGAAAAAAATCAGAACGGTATCCGTCGGCAAAGTTTCTCGCGCGAGAGCTTGCAGCGCGGCAATACATTCTGCGCGCGTCGCGGCGCCATCGGTTTTGAGTTGTACTTGGGAAGAGGGATAAGCGGCAATGCGGGGGTCACGGAGTGCGGCGGCAACCGCGCGCGCTTCGCGCGCCGTGACCGGCGCATCCAGAGTGGTATCCTGATACGTGCCTACGCCGACAATGAGCGCGCGCCCCGGCGCGAATTGTGACATTGAATGTTCCTTGATGCGCTCTGATGGCTATTCGTTCAGTTCAATTCAAATAGTCAATTCCGGCGTCAGCCGCATTGCCGCCGTGTTGTAATCGGTTTGCAATGTTCGACATTATAGAACGCTCGGCTACGCTTTACAAGGGGGGGCGCGCAAATTGTATCGGTCTGGCGCAAAGGTTTTGACGCACCGGAGCAAAAAAAAAACAGCGCGTTGCAATCACCGCGCCGTTCGTTTGAACTGCGGAAAAATCATTTACACTGTCATCCATTCACTCGTGAGCGCCACTTTGACGCGCTCAAATTCGTCTTGCAGCGCAGGCAGCTGTTGCCGCGCACTGTCAAAATCCTCTGCCTTTGCCAACTTTTCGACCGCCCCCGCCAATTCTGCCAGACGCAGCGCGCCCAAACTCCCCGAGCTGCCGCGAATGGCATGTGCCAAAGCGCGTATCTGCCGCACATCCTGCCCCAATATCGCTTGCCTTAACTCTAGCACACGCTGTCCGGTTTCTTCCAAATAGGAATGCAGCAACTCGTGCACGCCATCCGGATGCTCTGGTGTACTCAACGCGCGCAAACTTGCCATCACCGCCGGGTCGAGTGGACCGATGACGTTGCCTGGAGGCAAGACCGAATGGCTTGCAGCTTGCGTTTGCAGCTCCGCGCCGTCGGTGTGCGGCAGCCAACGTTCCAACACCGTTCGCAGCGCGTCCAAACGCACCGGCTTGGAGATGTAATCGTCCATTCCTGCCGCGAGACATGCCTCACGGTCGCCTTGCATCGCGTTCGCGGTCATTGCAATAATCGGCGTGTGTTCGCCGCTTGCCAATTCGTACCGGCGAATCGCGCGGGTCGCCGAGAAACCGTCCAACTCGGGCATTTGGCAGTCCATCAAAATCAACGCGTACGCGCCGTGCGCGCGCGACACTTGCTTGAGCGCATTCACCGCTTCCACGCCGTTGCCAACCGTCTGGACATATTCGATGCCGAGTTTGTGCAATTGCAGCTGCGTCAATTTTTGATTCGCGGCATTGTCTTCGGCGAGCAAAATCGGCGCGTGCGTACGCGCGCGCGGCAGGGGTTCCGCGCGCGTCGCCAAGTCTGCCAATTCCTCTTCGGTTTGCGCGGGCGCGTTCTTGTCCACTTGCAGCGGCACCACAAACCAAAATGTTGAACCTTTGCCCACCACACTCGATACGCCGATGGTGCCGCCCATCATTTCCACCAACCGCTTGCTAATCGCCAAGCCCAAGCCCGTGCCGCCATAACGCCGCGTAATGCTCATGTCTGCCTGCGTAAAAGGTTGGAATAAACGCGCGCGCGTTTCATCCGAAATCCCAATGCCACTATCTTGTACCTGCACACGCACGCGAATTTCCTCTGCGCTGATACTTGCACCGGACGCGTCATTCACTGCATTCTCTGCTGAAATTTCCAAGACCACTTGCCCGTGTTCAGAATACTTTACCGCATTGCTCAACAAATTCAACAACACTTGACGCAAGCGTCCCACATCGCCCAAATAACTTTCCGGCAGTGTCGGGTCAATCTTGAACGCGAGCGTCAAGCCCTTGTCACGCGCCGCCCCCGAAACAATTTCCAACGTCGTCGCCGCCAAACTAGGCAAATGAAATGAAATCGGCTCCAACGTCAAACGTCCCGCTTCAATTTTTGAAAAATCCAAAATGTCATTAATGATGGTCAAGAGCGCGTCGCTGGAATGACGCACGATGTTGGCAAACTCGCGCTGCTCGACGGAAAGCGGCGTATCGAGCAGCATCTCGGACATGCCGACAATGCTGTTCATCGGCGTACGAATTTCGTGGCTCATCATCGCCAAAAACTCTGACTTCATCCGCGATGCTTCCAATGCCTGGTCGCGCGCGCGCGCCAAAGCGCGTTCATCGCGTTGGCGTTGAATCGCCGCGCCCAGGGTATTTGCCGCGGCTTGCAGTGCGTCCAACTCCATCGGCGCCCAAGTATGTTCCCGCGCGCAAATTTCAAAATTGATAAAGCCCCACCATTCGCGCCCTACCATCACGGGCACCACCGCGAGGGTAGAAACGTCACGCGCCAACAAGAGCGGCTGTTCGCCTGACGGAAAATCATGAACCCTGCCAAAAAGAAATATTCCCTCCGCCAACACCGTTTCCCAGCGCGCAAAGCCCGTGCGCGCGAGCAGCATGTTTTCGAGCGCGGGATTTTTCAGCTGCGAGGTCGCGCCCGGCGCGCACCATTCGTACTGCAGCGTCGCGCACACGCCTTCCGCATCGGGACGCGTATTTTCAAACAAGCACACGCGGTCGGCGTGAACGGTTGAGCCCAAACGCGCGAGCACGCGGTCAATGCGTTCTTGCCACGAGGGCGCGCGCAAAAATGTTTCCGCCGCATAACGCACCGTTTCAAAAATCGCGTCGCGCCGCCGCAGGATCTGGTCGCTTTCGCGCTGCGCCGTAATGTCAGTCATGTAACCCTGCGTCCACATCGGCGCGCCCTGCTCGTCTCTCACAATCACCGCTTCGTCATGAAACCATCGCACACGTCCATCCCGCGCAATCAACCGATACTCGGCGCGAAAAGGTTCCAACGTTTCGCGGTGCTGCTGGTACGCTTGCCAGACGCGCGCGCGGTCTTGGGGATGCATGATTTGCTGCCACAGATTCAGGTTGCCCAACCATTCTTCTGCCGCGTAGCCGGTCAGCGTTTCAATCTTCGGACTCATATAGAGCGTTGTGGCAACCGTGTCCAGCGCGTCAATGTACGTCGCAGCGGGCAGTTGTTCAACGAGCGTGCGATAGCGCGCTTCGGTGCGCCGCAGTTCGGTTTGAATGCGCTCTTGGTCTTGGAGCGCGCGTTCGAGCAATTGCTGCTGCTCGATTTGTTGAAGCCGCACGCGTTCCAAATCCACAAAAACGCGTTGACGCAAAGTGTAAATAATAATGGAAAGTAAAAACGCGCCGACGACGACAACGGACGCGTTCACCCAAAGCGCCGACGCGCCCATTTGCAAAACGACAATGCTCCAACCGACCAATGCCAGCCCCGCGTTGAGAATGTACCAGCGCGCGGAAAGAACAAACACGCCGAGCCCCACCAAGAGCAGCGCAATGCCGAGCGCTTGGTTCGCGTCCGCAATCATAAAGAGACTAAAGAGTGAGTGCATCGTCGCTGCGAACGCGAGCAGCCCCGCAATCCAAAATACCGCGCGCGGAGACAGAGTGCGCCGGCGCAATACAAAACCGAGCACCAAGAGCCCGAGCGACAGCGGCAGAGTAACCGCAATCATCCGCCCGCTAAATTCTGCCTGCCAGCCGAACCAATTTGCGAGGACAAAGAGCGCGTAAAAGAGACTCAGCCCGAATGCGACATAGGGCAAATTTTTGGCTTCGGTCTCGCGCAAAACACGGTCCATGTGAATGGCGGAGGGTGAAGCGCTTGAAAGGGGAGAAAGAACTTGGGAGTTCATGCAGTTCACGTCGGGACGGCGAGTTCAGTCAAGAGGCGCGCCAATTCTTGGAGCGATGCCAAATTGTGCGCGGGCAAAAAATCATCCACATACGGCAGTGCCGCTTGCAGACCGAGCGTGAGGGGTTCGTAATCGGCAGAGGCAATCAAGGGATTCAGCCAAATGATGCGGTGAACACTGCGCCGCAAGCGCGCCATTTCATGCGCGAGCAGCTGCGGGTCGCCGCGGTCCCAGCCATCGCTGATGAGCAATACGACCGCGCCGGGGCGCAGCACGCGCCGCGCCCACACGAAATTAAAAGTCTTGACCGCATCGCCGATGCGCGTGCCGCCCGACCAATCCACAACCGAATCGGCAACGCCGCGCAGCGCGCGTTCCACACTGCGCGTCCGCAATTGGCGCGTAATGCGCGTGAGACGCGTGCCAAACACAAAACATTCCGTCTGTGTCGCGCGCTCCACATCGCGGCGTTCGCGCAGCACGTGGACAAAATGCAGCAACATGCGCGCATAATTTTCCATCGAGCCGCTAATGTCGCACAACACGACCAACGGGCGCGGTTTGTAACGCGTTTGCTTCCACGCGGGTTCGATGAGTTCGCCGCCATATTTGAGATTGCGCCGCATCGTCGTGCGCGCATCAAAAAATTCGTCGCCGCCGCGCACGGTGCGCCGCGTCGCGCGAATGCCGGTGCCCCAGGGCAAGCGACGCATCATTTTTTTCGCTTGCTCGATTTCGCCGCGCGTGAACGCGCCAAAATCTTTGCGCCGCAGCATCTCCTGCGCGGAATAGGTTTGGATGGTGACGACTTGACCTTTTTGGAGCGCGTCCGCGTTTTCGAGCGGGGCAACCGATGTGGTCAAAAAACGCGCGGGGGGGGGTGGTTTGACAAAGGCGGGCGTGATGGCGGCAGCAGCGCGGCGCGCATCCGCCGAATAATCGCGTCGTTTCCAAAACCAATCAAACGCCTGGTCAAACAACGCCAAATCTTCGCGCCGCGCAACCAACACACAACGCGCCGCATCCTTGACCTGTGCGCGCTGCCCCAAATCAATCACATCAAGCGCGTGGAAAAAATCGTGCACCTGTGTCGCGCTCACGTTGATGCCGAGATGCCGCAGCAAACGCGCAAAGACGACAATGTTGTGTGTAAGATGAGATTGATCCAACGAGAGAGCGAGCGATAGAGTGACGCGCTCCCTTTCTCGTTCGCGCGCACTCTCTCTCGCGCCATCACTTGGTGACATAACCTAATTCTTGATACTTCTGCGCGCGCGCCGTCAATTCCTTCGCCACGCCGCCGCGCACTTGTTCCACATCGTCTTGATATTTCAAAATCACGCCGAGCGTTTCATTCACCGTTTGTTCGTCGAGCGCAGTTTGGTCCAGTGCGGCAAGCGCGCTTGCCCAATCGAGCGTTTCCGCCACACCGGGCATTTTGTACAAATCGCGGGCGCGCAATTCTTGAATGAACGCAACGACTTGTTCCGCCAAACGCGTGTGCGCGTGCGGCACTTTGGCGCGCACGATTGTCAATTCTTTATTAAAGTTCGGATAATCAATCCAATAATAGATGCACCGCCGCTTTAATGCGTCATGAACTTCGCGCGTGCGATTCGACGTGATGACGACGACGGGCGGATACGTTGCCTTTAACGTTCCCAACTCTGGAATCGTAATTTGCCAATCGCTCAAGAGTTCCAGCAAGTACGCTTCAAATTCCGTATCACTACGGTCCACTTCGTCAATCAACAACACGGGCGCGCGTTCACGCGACTCTTCAATCGCTTGCAGCAATGGGCGCTTGATTAAAAATTCCGCGCTGAAAATATTGGGATGCGTGTGCGGCGCGGCATCGCCTGTGCCGTTGGCTTCGTGCGCGCGCAATTCCAAAAGTTGGCGCGCATAATTCCATTCATACACCGCGTGATTGATGTCGAGTCCTTCATAACACTGCAAGCGAATGAGCTCGGTGTTCAAAAGGGCGGCGAGCACTTTGGCGATTTCGGTCTTGCCCACTCCTGCTTCGCCTTCGAGAAAAAGCGGTTTGTTTAATTTCAAAGCGAGAAACGCGGCGGTAACGAGCCCGCGGTCCGCAACATAATTGCGCGACGTGAGTTGGGCTTCAAGTTCGTTTATGGACTGAGGGAGCATGATAAAGGATTATCCTACGCGCAGTATCTTTCGTCAACCCTTGTTGCGCGAGTTTCAGCGTTGTTGCAAAGTCGGGCGAATGGAATTCGCGGCAACATATAGCCAATTCGACCTACGTCGAATCAACCTGTTTCAGTCAACGCAGTGCCTGTCCCGAACATCATGAGGGATTGACTTGGCAATGCGTTGCTGCGGTTTCTAACCGCTTGTCAATGGACTTTGCAACAGCCATGCGCAAGCTTGCCGCACGCGTTTATTTTTCCGCGAGCGCGCGCTGCACCGCCGCGTACGCGTCCACGATGCCGTAACCGACAAAATCATTCGGCGTCGCGTTCGGGTCGCCGCACACAATTTTTTCGCCTGCCACACTCGCGGGCTGCGCGGTCTCGCGGATGATTTGTTCCGTCGTGTCAATGTCGCCAATCAATTTCGGGTTCGCCGACCACATCAGCGCGACGACGCCGACAATGTGCGGACCTGCCATCGAAGTTCCCGAATTTTCACCGTACGTTCCGCCCGGCAGCGCGGACAAAACGTTCATACCCGGCGCGCCAATGTCCGGTTTCACGCGCCCGCTGTTATCCGCCAGCACCGGACCGCGACTCGAAAAATCCGCAACATGTTTATTGCGATTCACCGCCGCGACCGAAAACACATCGTCGTACAAAGACAATGGCGCGTTGATGGAACTGCACGCGGGTCCGTCATTCCCCGCCGACGCGACGACAAACACGCCCGCGTCACGCAGCGCGCGCACCGCAGGCAATAATGCATTGGCATCGCAGCCCTCCACATCCGGGCAGCCCCACGAATTATTCAACACATGCGCGCCGAGATTCGGTTTGCCATCGCGCAGCGCGTCACCATTCTGCGGATACGGCGCGAAATTGAATTGCATGCAATCGAGATACAACGCAGGGTTGCCCAAATTGCGCGCGAGATTCACACACGCAATCCATTCCGCATCCGGCGCGACGCCGACATTTTTTCCGAGTACGGAACCGAGTGTGTGCGTACCGTGTCCACCAAAATCTTGCGGACTCGCAGAGTGATTCCACGGGTCAAGCCACGCATAATCATTGCTCCCACTGCGCCCGCGATATTGTTCACGCAATTCGGAATGTGCCCCATCCACACCCGAATCGGATTGCCCAACTACAATGCCTTGCCCGCGCACATGCAATTCGTTCCACACGCGGTCTGCGCCAATCAACGTCAAATTCCATTCGGGCGTTTGCGGCGCGCTCGTTTCAGTGCCGCGCGAAATCGGCAGCGCTTCCGGCAGCGGGCGCATGTGCGGCGAAGGTAACACCCGCGCGACATCTTGGCGCGACGCGAGCCACCATTGCATCGGCAGGTCCGCGTTCACTTCCAACGCGTTTTCCAAATAGTACGGCGTATACGAAATTCCAAACGCGTCGAGTGAGGCGCGCAAATCGCTTTGGGTTTGCGCCGCGTGTTGTGTCAATGTGTTGTACACAAACGCGCGGCGTTCGTCATACGCTGCAATGTTTTTTGCCGATGAAACATCCGCTTGCGATTTCATTATCACAAACACGCGGTCACCAAAAAATCCGGGTTGTCCCCAAACGAAATACATTGACGCGGCGACAACGGCAAGAACACCCGCGCTTGTCCACACGGGCGCGCGCACACTTGCGCGCGCCACGCGCTGGCGCAGCAAGAACAAAACAATTCCCAAACTCCACGCCGCCAAAATGACAACGGCTGTCGCGCGCACCACGTACGTCAACACTTCGCCGTCGCCGAGTGCGGCAAGCAAAATTCCGGCGTTTGGGTCGAGAAACAAATACGGCGCGCCCGCACCGCAAGCAAGCAAGACGAACAAAGCAAATTCGTTTCCGCGCGCCCACGTTTGCGCGTCGCTCAACGCCAACCCCATCAACATCCATCCAAACGCCGCCAACGCGACCATGAACCAAATCTGCGTCCCCCCGAATCCAATCGCGCTGCCCATCACCAGCAACACCGCGCCGACCACAAATCCGCCCAACGTGGTATCCCACCCGGCGCCGCGCGCATCACGCGCCATCCCGCGCAGCCACACGCGCGCAATGAGAAAGGTTCCCGCGCACGCAAACGCCAACGCGGCGAGAATCCCCAACAAAACATCTCCGATGGAACCGAGCGCGCCCCACACCAACCATGGCACGGACAAGAGAATTCCCAAAGCGACCGCAAGTGCCGCACCCGCCGGCGCGCGTTCGAGCCACGCGCCGCGTCCGGTGAAAAACCAAACTGCAACCGCCCAGCTGCCCGCAAGCAGAAATTGCAAGAGGAGCGCAATTTGAGGATACGTGGAAGGAACAAGACGCGTTGGCGCAAGCACGAGCAAGAAAAGCGCCGCTAGAGCCCACGCGCGAAATGCGGCACGATAGCGCGGCGCGCGCCACCACACCGCGAGCGGCGTCAGCACGACAAGCAGCAGCACACATTGCAGCACCGCCGCGATGAAATAAATCATGGGCGCGCTTACCTCGCGTTGTAAAAATTCATAAGGTGTTGTTGCTGCGAGGAGGGCAAACGCTTGAATCACGAACGTGACGCCGACGACATATACCAACGCCAGAATTGTGATAACCAAACTGAGCCAGTCGCGCCGACTTGGGTTCACGGTTTCATTTGGATTCATTTCGAGTTCGATTTCTTTTTGGCAAATTCCTATTCGATTCGAGGACGTACGGTCAAAGCATTCGCAGCGATATTTGCGTAGTAGGTTGACTCGCGAATGCCTCGCCCTTAGTCTAACGCGCCGTCCAACCGCCGTCAATCAAAATGGTATGTCCGGTAATCAGCGACGCGGCGGGCGACGCGAGAAAAACCACCGCGCCAGAAACTTCGACCGGTTCGCCGATGCGATGCAGCGCGGCGATGCGTTGCAATGTGTCCGCGTGAAATTCAGGATTGCTCAAAGCTTCCGCCGTGCCATCAGTGCGAATGAACGTTGGCGCGACGGCGTTGACATTGATATTGTATTTGCCCCATTCCACCGCAAGACATTTGGTGAGATGCGACACCGCCGCTTTCGACGCGCAATACAACGCTTCCGTCGGCAGCGCAACAAAGCCCGCTTGCGAGCTCATATTGATAATGCGCCCGTATTTTTGTTCCATCATTACGCGCGCCGCGTACTGACTGCAAAAAAAAGTGGATTTCAAATTCATCCCAATCGTGAAATCGAAATCCCATTCGGTCATCTCCTCCGCCGGATGAATTGTGCCGTTCCCCGCGTTGTTGACGAGAATATCAATGCGCCCGAATTGCGCGCGCGTCTCATTCACCGCGTTCTGTATTTGCTCCAATTTCAAAACATCCATTTGCAGCGGCAGCACGCGGCGTCCCAAACTTTCGATTTCGTGAATCAATGCGGACGCGGAATTTTTGTCGCGCAAGCCCAGCGCAATGTCCGCGCCCGCGTGCGCCAGCGCGCGCGCAATGGCGGCGCCGAGACCGCGCGACGCGGCAGTGACCAGCGCGATTTGTCCGTTCACTTGAAATTGAGGTACAGAGTCCATGTGTCTCCTTACCGAACGTGACCGCTTACACATTCGCAACTTGTCGTTATCGTCCAAATTGTAATTGGCGCGCGGTTGTACTGTCAATTCGCCAAAAACGTCGAAACGTCCGCAGGGACGTTTCGCGTATCGCTTGTTGCGAATTCCATTCGCCCGACTTGCGCCATAACTTGTTCGGGCGAATCGAATTCGCAACAACTTGTGGCGAAATCGGCCTTTGCCGATTAGTGAACGCAGGTTCACTTGGCGATGTGTTGGCGCGAATTCCATTCGCCCAGCTTGCGCCACAGGAAAAGTTTGCGAGTGAAATGCGGATATGGTAAAATGTCTGCGTCGTATTCAGAGCATTGAACGCGGCGCGGCGTAGGGGAGTAGCTCAATTGGCAGAGCATCCGTCTCCAAAGCGGAGGGTTGCGGGTTCAATTCCTGCCTCCCCTGCCACGAGAAAAAATCCATCCCAAATCGGGATGGATTTTTTTCATGAATAGGGATGAATGGCGTCAACCATGATAGACGATAAACAACTTGCCGACTTGAATAACCGAGCCCGGGGAAAGCGGCAAAGGTTCTCCGGGCGTGAGGCGGCGATGGTTTAGATACGTTCCATTCGCCGAATTGAGGTCTTCGATTTGCCACTCGCCATTCCAAATCAAGCGCACGTGTCGGCGTGAAACCCCGTTCGTCGAACTCGCGCCAAAAGGGGAAAGGTCAATGTCGGGCGCCCAGCCCGTTTCCCTATCTGTGCGTCCGATTACGAGTTCCACGCGCAGCGGCACATACAACGGCTGATGATTCACCGAAAGTTTCGGCGGCGCAATGGCAGGCGCGTCCATCGTTTCGGTCATTAGCAAAGACGTGCCGCATCGTTCGCATTCGCGCACTTCGGCGCGATTGCGTTGATTGCAGTTGGGACAAATTTTTATCAGCGCCATCTCCGGTTAGGTGCCGGCATCCAACGCCACGCGAAAACCAACATAGTCATACCGGTTTTCGGGATTAAAGTGTGTGCGGTCAGCCGAACGCACATGCAAGCTGTCGCTGAACCACGCGCCGCCGCGCAGCGCTTTGTAATAACCCGTCTCGGGTCCGGGCGGATTGGTAGCGGGACTCGTTTGATAATAGTCCGGCTTGTACCAATCGTTCACCCATTCCCAAACATTCCCTGCCATGTCCCACGCGCCGCATGCGCTCACGCCGTCCGGAAATTCGTCAACGGGCGTCGAGCCGTTCAGTTTCCCTTCCGCGCAATTCAAACGCGCCGCGTCAAATTCATCGCCCCACGGATAAATGCGCCCGTCGTTACTGCGCGCCGCTTTTTCCCATTCCGCTTCGGTAGGCAAGCGCACTTGCTTTTCGGTCAAATCACTCGCCCAGCGGCAAAAAACCATCGCGTCGTACCAACTCACATTTGTAATCGGGTGGTCGCTCTTTTGCGGATAATCAAAAGGCGCGGGTTGATTCGTCGCGCTGGTGAAAATGGTGTACTGCGCGACGGTGATGGGAAATCGGGCAATCCAAAATTCGTCCAGTTCGATATTGCGCTGCGGCGTTTCGTCCGATTGCAAGTGCGGGTCATCTTGCGGATTACTTCCCATGAGAAAACGTCCCGCAGGCACGCGCACAAATTCAATATACTTGCCCAAAGCAATTTGCATGCGCAGTACGCCCTTGACGAGCGTCAGCGACATTTTCGGTTTCGGCGGAAGCACCTGCGTATGTCCATGCAGTGTGTGCGTCGCATCGTTGGAAGCGGGCGGCATCGCCTCAAACGTTACCGTTGCCGTGCGCGTCAAAACCGCTGGCGGCATTGGCTTCAAGTCCAATTCAAGTGCGTCGGCGTCGGGCTCTGCTTTCGTTTCGGGCTCTAGTTCCGTTTCTTGTTCCGGTTCACTTGCGGCGGGCGGCGCGGGTGCGGCTTTTGGTGATTCGAATAAACGCGCGGGTGAAAAGCCAAATGCTTGCAGCATGTCGAGCGCAGTTTGATAACGCTGCTGCGGGTACAAGCCCAACGCTTTTTCGATTATCGTCGCCGTGCCGAACGAAACGGACGGGTTCAAATCGCGTGCCGTCTTCCACGCGTCAGGATTCAACAAACGCGCGTGAACATCCACCGGCGGCTTGCCGGTCAGCAGCGTGTACAGCGTCGCGCCAAGCGAATAAATATCCGAGCGCGGGTCGGTGTGTCCCACCTCGCGCGAATATTGTTCCAGCGGCGCGTATTCGGGCGTGCCAACCCCGCGCAAGAGGGTCAACGTACTGGGGCGTTCGGGGTCCAGCAATTTCACCAGACCAAAATCCACCAACACCACACGGTCGTCCTGCGTGAGAATCAAATTGTGCGGCTTGATGTCACGATGAATCACTTTGCGCGCGTGCAAATAGACCAGCGCTTCCAAAATTTGGCGCGTCCAATCCAAAACGAGCGCTTCGTTTTGCGCGCCGCGTTCTTGAACGAGGTGATGTAAATTTTCCCCCTCAATCAAGTCCATCACAATGTATTCGTATTCTTCATCCGAGAAATAATCGTAAATGTGCGGAAGATTCGGATGCGAGAGTTGCGCGAGGATTTGCGCTTCGCGGCGAAATTGGGCGCGCGCTTGCGACATGCCCGCTTCGGTGCCGTTCGGGTCGGGCGCGCGTTCTTTGACCGCGACAATGCGCCCCAACGAATGGTCGTGCGCGCGATACACCGCGCCCATGCCGCCCTGCCCGAGCATGGACTTGATTTCGTACCGCTGATACAGCAAATGTCCTTCCGCAAGTCGCATGTCAAATCATTCCAGCACGCGCACGACAATGACACTGATATTGTCCGCGCCGCCTGCCGCATTGGCGAAACTGACCAATTGCGCGCACGCGCCGCGCGCATCCGACGCATGCGCGAGCACATTTGCAATTTCCGCGTCCGTGACCATTTCCCACAAACCATCACAGCACAACACAAGCACATCCCCCGCGCGCAGCGCCAAGCCCTCCGCGTCCGGCGGAAAAATATCGGGCTCGAATCCCGACGCGTCGCCCAAACTTTTCAGAATCAAATTGCGCTGGGGATGCACGCGCGCTTCTTCATCCGAAATCGCGCCGCGCGCAATCAGCTGTTCCACGTACGAATGGTCGCGCGTCAGACGCGTGAGTGTTTCGTCGCGATACAAATAGGTGCGGCTGTCGCCCACATTCGCAATATGCGCGTGGTCATCTATTAGCAGTGCCAGTGTGAGCGTGGAACCGAGCATGATATTGTGCGCGTGCGCGTAGGCGATAATTTTGGTATTGGCTTCCGCAATGGCGGTGCGGAGCGCCTCGCGCACCATATCCTCTGCCGCGCCGGTTTCTGCGGAATCGGGCGCAAGCACAGACGAGAGCACACGATGCGCGACAGTTTGAATGGTCATCCAGCTTGCCACTTCGCCCGCCTCCGCGCCGCCGATGCCGTCCGCAATCGCAAACAGTCCGCACACCGGCGCGCCGGTCGCGTGCTGCGCGTTCAATTCCATCACCAATACCGCGTCTTCGTTCGGGTCACCGCGCGTGCCCCGCGCCAAGCCGGGGTCGCTCAAATATGCCACGTCCAAATGCAGCGCGGGGGCAAGCTGTGGCTGCTCGTCCATGTCGCGCGCGAACGTGTACGTCAAATCGTCGAGCATAAAGCTCGCCGGCAAAAGCGCGCCATTCGGCGGCGAACGGCGTTCGGTGAGGACAAACGTGCGCGGCGCGGGCAATTCATTTCCGCAAAAGCCGCAGTGCGTGAGACTGCCTTCGTTTTCCACACCGCAGTTTGGACAGCGCCGCATTTCCGCGACGCGATAGGTGTTGACGCCGTCGTCGGCGGATAACACTGCAACGATGGTGTACCGTTCCAACAGCGTTGTGCCAACGACCAGTGGGTCGAGCGCGGCAGCGGCAGACAATTCCGCCGTATCCGGCGCGAGTTCTTGTTCAGACATGAGCTGCAATTATTCTAACATGAATGCGCGTAATCTCACGCGCCATCTGTCGCGCGTTGGCGGGTACTATGGTACTGCGTTAGAATACCGACACCATGACCGGCTGGATTCAATTCCGCAACGTCCACAAAACTTTCCCAACCCCCGCAGGCACTGTCACCGTTCTCAACAACATCACACTCCAAATCGAACGCGGCGAATTTGTCGCCATCATCGGCAAATCGGGCAGCGGCAAAAGCACGCTGCTCAATATGCTCACGGGCATTGACCGTCCGACGGCGGGACAGGTGCGCGTCGGCGCAACGCGCGTCGAGAGTTTAAGCGAGAACCAAATGGCGCTCTGGCGCGGACAAAACGTTGGCATCGTCTTTCAATTTTTTCAACTCTTGCCTACGCTCTCACTGCTCGACAATGTGATGCTGCCGATGGATTTTGCAAATCGGTATACGCCGCGCGAACGCACACGCCGCGCGCTGGAACTTTTGGAAAAGGTCGGGCTGCGCGAACACGCGCAAAAATTGCCCGCCGCGCTTTCGGGCGGACAGCAGCAGCGCGTTGCCATTGCGCGCGCGTTAGCGAACGACCCGCCCCTCCTCGTCGCCGATGAGCCGACCGGCAACCTCGACTCTGCCGCCGCCGATTCCATTTTTGAATTGTTCACCGCGCTCGTCGCGCAAGGCAAAACCGTTGTCATGGTCACGCATGACAATGACCTTGCGCGCCGCGCCACGCGCACCATCGTCGTCGCCGACGGCGAAATTGTCAACACGTACGTCGCGCGCGCGCTCACCACGCTCAACATCAATCAATTGTCACTCGCCGCCGCACATTTGAAACACCAACTCTATCCGCCGGGCGCGCCCATCCTTCGACAAGGCGATGCCGCCAACGAATTTTTTATCATCGTGCGCGGCGAATGTGATGTAACGCTTTCGCATCCCGGTGGCGCGGAAATTTTGGTTGACCATCTCGCGCCGGGCGCGTACTTTGGTGAAATGGCATTGGTGCGCGGCGGCACTCGCACCGCCAACGTGCGCGCGTGGGAACAATCTGCCGTAGAGGTCATGACGCTCGACCGCGCGCTGTTTGAAAATCTCGCGCATGAATCGCTCGCGCTCAAACAAGAATTAGAGCGTATCATCGCGGAACGCGCCCTCCGCGCGGCGCGCGTCAACGGGGCAGAACGCGCATGAGTCCGCGCTGGCGCAAAATTTTTGGCGACCTCATTGCCAGTCCATCGCGCAGCGCGCTCGTGATTTTGTGCATTGCCATCGGCGTTGTCGCGGTCGGTGTCATTCAAGGCGCGCGGGAATTGTTGCAAAACACCCTTGCGGCAAGTTTTGCGGCGGCGCAACCCGCAACCATTACGTTCAACCTTTCGCCGTTTGACGACTCGCTGTTGCATGTCGTGCGGCGCATGGATGGAATCACTTTTGCCGATGCGCGCACCATGTTGAGCGTGCGCGTTCAAACCAACGATGGCGCGTGGCATGATGCGCAATGGTTTGCGCTGCGCGATTTTCAAAACGCGTCCCTTGACCGCTTGCTGCCCGCACAAGGCGCCTTTCCTCCCCCCGACGGTCAAATCGCGCTCGAACGTTCTTCGCTCGCGTTTTTCAATGCACGCGTCGGCGAAAACCTTTTGCTCGAACTCCCCAATGGCAAACAAAAAACTCTCCTGATTGCAGGCACGGTGCACGACATCGCGCAGCCCTCTGCTTTTTTGACCGGCGCCATGTCCGTCTATACGACGTGCGAAACATGGGCGCGGCTTGGTCTGCCGAATGACTATAATCAATTGCTGGTTGGCGCGGACGAAACGCAGCCGCGCGAAACGATTTCCGCGCTTGCTACGCGCGTGCGCGCAGAACTAGAGGCACGCGGGTATCGCGTTTCTGCCACCATCATTCCGCCCGTCCCCGGACGCCTTTATTTCGCCGATTCCGTCCAGTCCATGATGCTCTTGCTCGGCGCGCTCGGTGTCGCGTCCGTGTTATCGTCCGCGATTCTCGTGGTGACGACCATGTCCGCACTGCTCGCGCAGCAGCTCCGCGAAATCGGCGTAATGAAAGCAATCGGCGCGTCGACGCGCACATTGCTGCAAATGTATCTCGCGATGGTGTTGGTGTTGAGTGTGGTCGCGATTGCGCTGGCAATTCCGTTGGGCGCGCTCGGCGCGTACGCGCTGGTCATCTTTTCGACAGAGGTTTTGAATTTGCTGCCGGTCGCGTTTGCGTGGACGCCAAGTGCGTTACTCTTGCAAATTGGAGTGGGCTTGCTGATTCCGCTCAGCGCTTCACTCGTCCCGATTCTCTCCGGCAGTCGCATTACAGTGCGCGAGGCGATAACGAATTACGGCTTGCGCGGCGATTTTGGCTCCTCCCGCTTCGACCGCGTGATTGAAACCCTGCGCGCCCTGCCGCGTCCGCTCCTGCTTTCGTTACGCAACACCTTTCGCCGCAAAGCGCGTTTGGGATTGACGTTGAGCGCTTTGATTTTGAGCGGGGCGGTGTTCATGGCAGTTGCCGATGTGCGCGCGTCCATGCTTGCGACATTAGAGCAGATGAATAATTTTCGCCGCGCCGACGCGGAAATCATTTTGACCCAGCCGCAGCGCGCGGCGCGCATCGAACGCGCGGCGAACGATGTTCCCGGAGTGTCTGCGGTTGAAGCATGGGGTTGGGGCGAAGCGGATATGCGCCGCGAAAATTCGTCGGACGCGGAGCGCGTGGAAATTTTTGGCGTGCCATTTGCATCGCAGGCATTGAGACCCACGCTGCTGCAAGGACGCTGGTTCATTGACGCCGACCAGAGCGCGATGGTTGTGGATGCCGAAGTTTTGAAAACAAATCCCACTTTGAAAATCGGCGACCGCGTGATTTTGAAACGCAACGGGAATGACAGCCGCTGGCAAATTATCGGCGTGACGCGCAGTCGCTTGCGCGGACCGCTCGCGTACGTGCCGTACGCGGCGTGGACGCGCACACAACGCGAAAGCGAAATGACTGAGCGCATCCAAATTTTTACCAACACGCGCGCCCCCAACGCGCAAGCGCAAATTGTGCGCGCGGTGGAACAACAACTCAAAGCGAACGAGATGAATGTGGCAGCCGCGCAAACGAACGCGAGCGAACGCGCCGCAGACGAATCCAATTTTGAAAGCATCATCGGTTTTTTGAACGCGATGGGAATTTTGTTGGCGCTCGTCGGCGGGTTGGGCTTGATGGGCACGATGGGGATGAACGTTTTGGAACGCACGCGCGAAATCGGCGTACTGCGCGCGATTGGCGCGCCCACGCCATCGCTTTTGCAAATCGTCCTCGTCGAAGGCATTTTGATTGGCGTATTGAGTTTTCCGTTCGCAGTGCTGCTCTCTGTGCCGTTGGCGCTGGGATTGAACGATTTGGTGGGGCGCGAATTGTTGCAAGCGAGTTTGGCATTCGCGTTCGCGGAGGAAGGATTCGCGATTTGGTTCACGTTAATTGTCGGCATCGCCGCGCTCGCGAGCGGTCTGCCCGCGTGGAATGCCATTCGATTGACGGTGCGCAACGCATTGGCGTACGAATAATGAATGGGATGGACATTTTGGTCGCGCTCGCCATGTTCGTTGCCGCGTTCACGCAAGCGGTCACGGGTTTCGGTTCCGCGTTGGTGGCGATGCCGTTATTGTCCCAAGTGGTCGGCGTGAAAATTGGCGCGCCGCTCGTTGCCATCGTTTCGCTGCCGATGAATGTGAGCTTGCTGCTTGTACAGCGGCAAGCGTTTCGCTGGCGCGCCGTGTGGCAGTTGATTCTCGCTGCGCTCGCGGCAATTCCGTTTGGCATTTTGCTCGTCGGCGCGCTGCCTGAAAGAATTGTGTTGTTTGGTCTCGGCGCGTTGTTGGTCGGCTATGCGGTGTACGCGTGGGTGACGCCGCACTTGCCGGAACTGAAACATCCCGTGTGGATTTTTGTTTTCGGATTCGCGTCGGGACTTTTGGCGGGCGGCTATAACGTGGGCGGACCTCCGGCGGTGATTTACGGGGCGTGCAAACGTTGGGACGCGAACGCATTTCGCAGCAACTTGCAGGCATTGTTTCTGTTCGAAAATTTTTTTGTGCTGGGCGGACACCTCGTAAGCGGCACTGTCACCGCCGACGTTTTGAATCGGTTGTGGTACGCCCTGCCCGCGCTGGGCATTGGGATTGCTCTCGGAATTGCGCTCGACCGTTTCATCCCCGACGCGCTATTTAAAAAACTCGTGCTCGTCTTGTTGATTGCGTTGGGCGCGCGTTTATTGATTGGGTAAGGACAGCATTCTCGTAGACACAAATCTGTATTGACGGCGGCGGCGCGCAGACCACTCATTGCGTTCTAACACTTGCATCATTTCGACCTAACGCGCGCGGGCGAAACTGTTTTTTGTAATTGAAATCTACTAACGAACACGAGGAAAAATGAAATCGAGATTGAAATATCTTGGTGTTGTCTTTTTGGTCTTGAGCGTTTTTGTGTTTGGACTGGCAGGCGGCGTATTGTTGGACCGCTATGTGCAGGTGGCGACCGCCGCGTCGGCGGACTCGACGACACAGCCAAACACGAACTTGATATTGGAAGCGTGGCGCATCATTGACCAAAATTACGTAGACCGCGCGGCGGTGGAACAACAGCGTTTGACGTACGGCGCGCTCAGCGGCATGGTGGACGCGCTCGGCGATACGGGGCATACGACGTTCCTTTCGCCGCAAATGCTCAAACAGCAGCAAAATTACACGCGCGGCGAATTTGAAGGCATCGGCGCACAAGTGGAAAAGAAAGGCGATTACGTCATCATCACCGCACCGATGGACGATTCTCCCGCGCTCAAAGCGGGATTAAAAGCGGGCGACGCGATTCTGCGCGTGAACGGCGAAGACATGACAGGCAAGAGCGTCGAATCTGTTATTGACAAAATTATCGGACCGGCGGGGACTCGCGTTGATTTGGTCATCCTCGACGCGAACGACGGTTCACAAAAAGAAATCACCATCACGCGCGCCCGCATCAAAGTGAACGATGTCTCGTGGGCGCAGGTGCCGGGAACGACGATTGGCGTCGTGCGGATTTCGGGCTTCAGCGACGGGATTAGCAATGGGCTCAAGACCGCGCTGCAACAAATGAAACAACAAGGACTGACCGGCGTAATTTTGGATTTACGCAACAATCCCGGCGGCTTGCTCAACGAAGCGGTTACGACGACCAGTCAATTTTTGAGCAAAGGCAATGTGCTGTTGGAAAAAGACGCGCAGGGGAAAATTCAAGAGGTGCGCGTGGAACCGAACGGCGTCGCCACCGATTTACCGATGGCGGTGCTCGTCAATTACGGCAGCGCGAGCGCGAGCGAAATTGTTTCGGGCGCCCTGCAGGACGCGGGACGCGCGCGTTTGATTGGCGAAACAACATTCGGCACTGGCACCGTGCTGAACACCTTTTCCCTTTCGGATGGTTCCGCGCTGCTGCTTGCGACGTTGGAATGGTTGACGCCGAACGGACGCGTCATTTGGCATCAAGGCATTCAACCCGATGACAAGGTTTCACTGCCTGCCGGCGTCGCGCCGTTGACGCCCGCGCAGTTGAAAACGATGGACGCGCAAACGTATCGCGCTGCGCGTGATTTGCAAATGCAGCGCGCGGTGGAATGGCTGAGTTGTCCAAATGGAAAATGCGCGACGGACGCGGCAAAATTTCCGGGTAAACAACAGGTGATTCCGTAAACCGCGCTGTTAAGATAAATTTAACCGCAGCGCGTCATTGAAACAAGAATCTCAATCATGCCATAACGCATTGCTGCACAGCCATCTTGATATTGCTTCAAGCCAAAAACTCCATGCCCCGTCGGGCTGGAGTTTTTTGATTGTTGTCATTTTTTGCAGAATGGATATGCTTGAAGGGATAGGAGGCGTGATGATGAAATTGGTTCTCGTAACAAGCGTTGTGTGCGCGCTCGCGGCGTTTGTGTTGGTCGGCACCGCGCGCGCGGACAATGGCGCGAATACTCAACCCGCCACTGCCAGCTACATCAACAATTTGCCCCAAAGCATTCCGGCGCAAAGCGCGCAGTGGTACAAATTCGATTACGCGGGCGACAAATCTCAAGTGACCGTGTTGATGCCGAACGGCGCAAATTCGCTGGTCGCGTTCAATGTATTCACCCCCGAACAAGCACAATCGTGGTGGGAAAAAAGCACCAAGCCGATTGGACGCGGCACCGCGTATCAAATTGACTGCGAAACCGGTCAAGAAAATTATCTGGGGCAATGCCAGTCCGATGATTTGAAATGGGTTGGTGAATTTAATTTCCCCGGCACGTTCTATGTCCAAGTGGTCAATTACAACACCGGCACCGCGAATTTCACTTTGACGATTGCGGGAACGGGTGTGTTTGTTGCGCCGAGCGCGCCGACTCCGCCGCCCGTTGTGCCGCAAACGAAACCGCTGCTGCCGACCACAGGCGGAATTCCGCCCAAAGGATTTTTTGCCGGTCCGCGCACGATATTCAATCGGTGGTTGACCGAACCATAAAAAAAAATTTGTCGAGCTATCTTTTGCTCGACAATTTTTTTTGTGCCGCGTACGGGGTTCGAACCCGTGGTCTCAGCCTTGAGAGGGCTGCGTCCTGGTCCACTAGACGAACGCGGCGAACGCGCGAAATTATATCACGAAAAATTTATTTCGTCGGGCGAATCGAATTCGCCGCAACCGATGGCGAAATCGTCCTACGCCGATTGAGATTTTGTCCAATTTGGAGAATTTTTCAGTCTGCCCAGCGGTGTCGCGTCACGGTTCGATTTGGAGCGGCGCGATGATGTGGTCACTCTGCACACGGAACAAGTCCCAATTCTCTCCGTTTAACGGCAAGCGTTCTATATCGCGCGCGCGATATACTCCAAATTCCAAAACATAATTTCCCCACGGCGCGTCGCGCGGAATCTCCAACACCAACGTATCCGTCACCTGCTCATTCGCATTCCACAACGTCGTCGGGTACGCATTGTCCAATGGCTGCGCGTCGCGCTGCGCGATGATGTTGCCTTGCGCATCCGTCATATGCGCGAACAAGGTGTAATTCTCTTGTGGAATTTTGCGCGCTTGGAGCGCCGCGTCCACGCGCAGCACATCCCCCGCTCGCAGCGGCAGCGCGCCTTGCGCGTTCGGCGCAATCGAAATTTCTTGCGCGTCGCGCTGCACGCGCCAACTCAAATTCAAAAGATTGAACGTGTCGCCCATTTCCACGCGCGCGGGTTCGAGCGGCGGCGTCGGGCGAACAAATTTGAATTGTGCGAGCGAGGGCGTAATCGTTTCGCCCTGCGGATTGTGTGCGGGCAAAACGTTCGCGCTGCCAATGCGCGCCATGCCTACCTCAATGCGTCCGAGCGGCGGATACACGTCCGGCATTTTCACGGGCACGCGATATTCGTCCACCAAAATTTCGTGAGGCTGCCACAAACGCGGCGGTGCAAGCCCATTCCCCGGCAACGCGTCCCACTGCCCCAACAAATTTCCGCGCGCGTCGTACACGTGAATATACATTTTCAAATCTTGATTTATCGGCGCGTCCGTGCGCCAGTACAATTTCAACGGCAGCGCGTTTCCATTCACAAAACGCGGCGCGTCAAAACCGACCAGTTCGGGCTGCGCGTTTCCCGCATCGAAGGTGATATGAACGGGATTCGGCACGCGTGCTTGATCGAACATGCGCGGCGGCTGTGCGTACACGGGCGCGATGAGGAGAAATGGCGCGGTGAGCGCAAAGCAAAAAAGCAAGAGCGCGAACAGAAACGGGAGCGCGTACGAGACGAATGGCGAACGGCGAAGGACGGATGGCGCAATCCAACGCGCGAGCAGTGTGGAAATTTCATACAGTCCGAACGCGAGCAAGATTGCCACTGCCGCAAGCGCGGGAAAAATCAAACGCCCTTGCGACGCGTAGGTCAGCAGCGTCCAACGAAGCAGCGCGACAAAAACGACGGCGAGATGCAGCGCGGGAATCCACAACAATTTTGGCAGGAGCAATTCCTTGTGGCTGCCCTTGCGTCTAACAAGCCCAATGACCAATCCAATCACTGCGAGCAGCGAAAAAACATCGAGCGTGGTGTAAACCCATTCGGGCGCAATCACGTTCACGCCGCCAAAATTCCCCCAGAACGAAATGCGAAAACCTTGAAACTCGTTCAGCAAACCCAACAACGTTTGCGGCGGACGCCCGCCCGCGATTTGCAGCCAGACGTTGAATGCGGTCGCGTCGCCGTACAAAAAATAATTGCGCGCAAACCACCACACGTCGAGAACGACTAGCGGAATCGCAAACACCAGACACCATATCAAAAAGGACCGCCAACTTTTTTGCTTCCACGCCAAATAACTGATGACCGCGCCAACAACCGCGCCGAGCGCGAGATTGCTGACTTTGGTGAGAATGGCGAGTCCGACGAGGATGCCGAGCACGAACACGCGTTGGTTCGAGATTCCGCGTGTGACGAGACGAATGCTGCCGAACAGCGCGCACGCGGCAAGGAGCGCCGCAAGCGAATCGTTATTCACCGACGCGCTGATAAACAAAAACATTGGGTTGAAGGCGACGAGTGACGCGGCGAGGAGAGCGAGGGATGGAGCGACAGAGAGAGGGCGAAAGATTTCACGCGCAGCTTTGTATGTCAGAAAAACAGTGCCGGCGCTGAACAACACAGATAGGAAACGAATCCAATGCACCGCGAGCGTCGTACCGTGCCACGGAAAATCTTCCGCGCGCGTGTGCACCACCATATTCTTGTTGCCGAACGCGAGCGGCACGCCAATTTGCGCGAACGGATTGCGCCACAAGCGTTCCGGCAAATCGCCGGTGTCAATCCAAAACGTACTCGCGGCGGCAAGCGCGTAATACAGCGGCGGCTGCCCGCCTTCTTGTTCCCACAATTGTTTGTGTGTCGGGTCCTGCACGGGCAAGCCGTTCCCGCGCGCAAGCCACTGCACAAACGGGTAATGCCACAATTCGTCGCCCGCTTCAAAAATGGGCGTGGTGACGGAATACAGCGCGCCGAGCAAAACAAACCACGCGACCAAAACATACAGCGCGCGTTCACTCGAAAAAAATTTCTTCAGACGCGGCATCATCGGATTTGAATCGTGTCGTCGAGCATCACGGCATCGTCGGCAATACGCGCGCCGTGCGCGTCGAACAACGGCACGCGCACATTGCTCGCCTCGTCATACATGCCCACGACAAGCCGATACTCGCCCGCCGCGAGGTCATTCGGTAGATTGACCGTGTATTCGTCCGTCACATATTCGCCGGGAAACCAACGGTTGGTCGGGAGCAAATTGTTTTGTGGAATCGAATCACGCTGGGCGCGCAGAACGCCGTTCGCGTCCACGAGATGCACAAACACTTTATAGCTCGCGCGCGGCGTCGCATTGGCGTTCCAGTACAACGCCAGCGGAATCGTTTCGCCTGCGCGATACTGCGTGCGGTCCAATTTGTAACCAAGCAGTTGCAGTGCATCACCAAAGAGAACAATCTGCGGATGCGCGATGATGGGCTCGCGAAATTTACGCGTCGTTTGTTGGAGCGCGATACGCAGCGGCGGGAGTGATTGTCCATCGAGTGAAATGAGAATGCTGGCGTATCCCGCGCTGGCTTGGGGTGGAATAGTGAGGTCTTGACGCGCGCGCACAATCTGCGCGGGATTGAATGCGGCACCCGCGTTTGGAAACAGTGCGCCGTGATACAGGACTGTTTCCACATCGTTCGCATCGCGCAATTTGATTTCAAAACTGCCGTCGCCGCGCGCAAGGTTGCCCCACCAACTCGAAAACTCGAACACATCGCCGCCGCGCGGCGCGGGGTTGGAAACGTCATAGCCGAGAAATTGTGTTTCGCCAAGCGCGGCGCCAAGCGGATGGGGAATTTCAATCCGCGCGGGCGCGGTAGCTTTTCCGGCTGGCTGTACGTTCAACGCGAGCGTGACTGCGTTGGAATCGCCCACGAGCGGGAGCGCGTCTTGCGAATTGCGCGCGAACGCGGCAAGTTCCAGCGTGTAGGCGCCGGGCGGCGCGTCGGGCGGAATAAAAAATCCTTGCGCATCGCGCCGTGATAAAGCGGTGCGCGCGATGGGTTGTCCGCCGAACGGGAGCGTTTCCCAGGCGTTCCAAATTTTTTCGGACGCGTCGCGCAAGGTCCACACCAAGCGCATTTCTTGAAGCGGCGCGTCGTTCGACCAATTCAATTCGATGTTGAGAAAATTTCCGGCTTGCGGTTTTTGGTTTGCTAACGCGACGCTTTGCAGTTCATCCCCGTCGCGGAACGCGCGTGTTGTATTTTCTTTTTTCGGCACGGAGATCCGCCACAGCGACGCGTACGGCGTCAAGGAAAATTGTTCGAGTGAGGCGAGTGTTTCGGTATCGGCGGGGTGACGCGTCAGGTAAATCCCTTGAGGCAATTCCGCGCGCAGCGCGGGTGCGAGGTCGCCCTGCGGCACAATTTTCAATTGGTCTCGATAAACAATCACTTTGCGCCGTTTCAAATCCGGGCGCACGTGTTCGACCTTTTGAAAATATTCGAGCGGCGTTAAATCCTCCCACGGACCGACGAGCGTCGCGTTTTCTTCCAGCGGCTGCGCGAGAATTTCACGCCAGCGCGCGTCCGCTTCATCATTGCCGCTCTGGTCATTGCGCGCAAAATTTGCCCACAGCAAATAAGCGCACAGTACGACGAGCAAAAATGAAACAAGGGTTGTGAGCGCACGACGCAAAACATCATTCGTCCAACGCGCGGCGAGCCATTCGAACGCCATCACAAAACCGAGAGCGACAAAAAACAAAAACGTGAGGTACGACGGAATGAAAAAAATTTCGCTGTCCACCACCCAGAACACAATTGCGAACGCGGTTTCGGCAAGATGCGCGAGTCCAATCAGCAAGAGCAATTGTCGCGGGGGAAGCGCGGCGGAAAAATTTTTCGGCGCGCGGTTCATTGCCAACGCGGCGATACCGATGATTCCGAACGTAAAGCCGATGAACGTAAATTGTTCGGCGAGCAAAGGCAAATACACTTGCATGATGCGCTCCCAAATAAAACCGGGCGGACCAAAGCGCAGCCACACCGAAACATTGCTCGCGAGAATCATGTCCGTAAAATTCGACGCGTGATATTCCACGCCCACATCGCTCGCGCCGCGCAGGGGAATGTACACATACAGCAGCAGCGGCAAAAATAACGCGACAAGCGTTTTCAACAGTTCGCGCGGCTGCAAGAGAATCCGCGCGTTGCTCCATAACACAAACACCGCGAGCGCGGGCGCAAGCCAAATCATGGTGCGATGATGCGTTAGCGATAATCCGAACGCGAGCGCCACGTACCACAGCGGCACGCGTCCCATGCGCCACAACATTGCGAGCCACAAAACAAGAACGATGAAAAAAGAATTGAGCGTATAAACATCGGGAATCAGCGCCTGTGACCACTGCACGCGCGAGACGCCAAACAACGCGGCAAACAAACTTGCCAACAGCGCGTTGAGCCCGAGCGTGCGGAGCGCGAAAAACAATAATACGAGCGTGAGCGCGCCAAACAGCCCCGAAAAAACATTCGCGCGATACGCGATGCTGCCGACGGGCATCAACAGCGTCCACAATTTCGCCAAGAGAAAATAGAGCGGATAGCCGGTATGACTGACGCCAAGCAAATAAATGTTGGTTTGAAATTCGCCGCCGTCGCCGTCCAGCACGCCGGGCGCGGCAGTGCGCGCGTACAATGCGAACGCGGCGAAAAATAAAATAAGCGCGGCAACCACATCCCAATTCAGTTCCAGCGCGCTCAAACCTTGTTCGCGCAAAGAAACGCGCGGCGCGCTCATGGGCAGCCCTCCGGCGGCGCGTTCACTTGCACATCTCCCAGTGCGACAAAATCATTCTCTGCATTTTTCAGATTCACGCGATTGTCCGGCTCGCCAAATTTGTACGCGCCGACGATGACTGTGTATTTTCCACTCCGCGCGCCCGGATTGAGCGGAACGAAAATGGTGTCTTGAAACCATTCGCCCGGTTTCCAGTAAACGGTTGGATACGCGCCGCGTCCCGGAATCACGTCCTTGTTGCCGGCGACGGTGCCCTGCGCGTTCACCAAATGTGCGAACACGCGATACGTTTCGGAAATGCGTTTGTCCGTTGTCCAAAAGAGCGTGACGCCCAGTTTGTCGCCGCACGCCAGCGCGCGCGAACCGAGCGCATAGCCGCGCAGTAACATTCCATTTTCAAAATCGGCTTGAATGGGCGCGCCATATTGTGCGAGCGCGGCAGGGTTGAACGGCGCGGGCTGCGCGTACGCGGGATACGTGTAGGTCAACAAAACAAACGCGGCAAGCGCAATAAAAAACGCGGTGATGAAAATGGCAACGACGCGTTGCGCGGATGAAAAACTCTTGTGTTTGGCATGTCGAACGGCGTGAGACAGCTCACTTGGCGAAACTGAGATTTCTCGCTCCGCTCGAAATGACACATGTGAGGCAATCCGCCAAACGATTTCGCTCCAGCCCAACGCATAGACCAACGCCAGCGTCGCAAGCGCGGGAAACAGATAACGCCCTTGGTCGGTGCCGCTCGCGGTGCGAATGAATTGGAGCTGCGCGACAAAAATAAACGCGAGCCAAGCGACCAGCAAGCCGAGCATGACGAGACGATTCATGCCGAGTTGGTTCCTCAAACGTAAAACGTGAAACGTAAACCCCACGAGCGCAACCACAAATGCGGCGAGAAAAATTGTCAAAAGGATTTGCGGGAAATCGCCGGGCGTGGGTCCGCCCCAAAAGGTTTGCCACAACCACGGCAAATTGATTTGCGTCAGTTCCGCGAGCGTGAGCGGCGCATCGCGCGGCGGCAGCGCGGACGCCGCAATCAGTTTGTATGCGAGCGGGTCGCCGTACAAAATTTGATTGCGGAGGAAATACCATGCGTCGAGTACAAGAATCGGGAGCGAAAAGTAAAAGCCGAAACGTAAAACGTGAAATGCAAAACGTGAAAGGTTGCGCGGCGGTGATTGACGCCAAGCGAGATAGGTAATGAAAAGGAAAACGATGGGGAGCAAACCGAGCGCGGTGGTTTTGGTGAGAATCGCCAGCGCGACGAGCGTTCCCAGTGCCGTGAGCGATTTCCAATTTGAATTCCATTGTCCGAGCAAAATTTTTGCCATAGCCAAAAATGCGAGCGTGCAGAACGCGACGAGCGGAATATCATTCGAGACCAGCGCGCTTGCAAACAAGAACGACGGATTGAACGCGGCAAGCGCCGTCGCCGCGAGCGCGAGATAATTTTGCGCGGGAAACAATGTGAGCGTGAGCGCGTAGAGCGCATACACACACACCAGCCCGAACAGTATCGTCACACCGCGCGCCAGATGCACCGCGAGCGTGGTGCGCGCGTACGGAAAATGTTCGGCGTCGAAATGAAAATACAAATTGCGTCCACAGCACGCGAGATCGCCTTCGAACGATTGCGCGGGATTGCGCTGCAAGCGGCTTGCAAAATCGCGCGTGTCAACCGGTGAAATCACAAGCGCGGCGAGCGCATAATACAACGGCGGCTGCCAACCTTGATGTCCCGCTTCCCCCCCCCCCTGTTGAAACGCTTGCACAGGCAGCGCGCGTTGGTCGGCGATGAATTTGGCAAAACGAAAATGGTCGTCTTCGTCAGGACCTTCAAAAATTGGAACGAGGAGGGACGTGGTCAGTGCCAAAAGCGCAAAGACACCCAGCAGAAAAACGAGATACGGGTCAAAACGACGCAAGGGGTTGCTCACAACGAATGGGGTGACGGAGAACGAAAATTATATCCGCGCCGCGTCATTCACTAAATTTACGCGCGCGGCGTTCGTGTCGGATTCGGGGCGCGGCAGACAAAAATCGGACACGATTTTTATAAACGACGCGGGGTCTTCCAACTGCGGCATGTGTCCCGCGTTTTTTATCAACGCGAGTTCCGCGTTCGGAATCTCGGCGGCGATTTCTTGCGCGCGTCCGCTCGGCGCAAGATGGTCGCGTTCGCCCCAAATCAATAATGTCGGCGCGCGCGGCGTTTGCTCTTTTGGGACCGCGCTCAAACCGGTTTGACGCATAAGCGCGACAAAGCCGCGCGAGGCGCGCTGAGATTCGGAAATGCTTTCGGCAGTCGCAAAAGACGGATTCCCGAACGCGCGCCGAATGCTGTTTTCTGAAAACGCCTGACGTCGAATCAATTCGAACACCGGAGAGAATGCCGGCGCGGCGAGCACGCGGCGCGCCAGCGCGGGCAGCGCGGGAATTTTTCCGCCGTCGGCGAGGAGCAAATGCGTTACACGTTCGGGATGCGCGCTCGCGTACAGGCGCGCCAATCCTGCGCCGAACGAATTGCCGACGAACGCCGCGCGCGGCATCCCCACCAATTCTTGTACGCGGGCGAGCCACTCGACCAATTCCGCGAACGACGCGTTGGGCAATTCCACCGTACCACCAAAGCGCGGCAAATCCGGCGCGACAACTTGGAACGAATCGGCGAGCGTTTCCCAAACAGTGTGCCAATGCCAATACGCGTCGCCCATGCCGCCGTGAACGAGAAATAAATTCGGGCGTTCAGCTTGGTGCGGAGCGTTTCGCCACACCCGCACCTGCCGCGCCGCAATGCGAATCAATTCGGGCTGAATTTTTGCCATGATACCGGCGGAAAGATTGGGATGAACATTTGTCGCAAATTTAACATTTACTTAAGAATTTCGTTTTAAGGTGTTGAGATACAAGCTTATAACCTAA
>JAKOPZ010000218.1 GCA_029778615.1 Chloroflexota bacterium
ACCGCGTGTTTGTGTGCGGGGTCATAGGTGTAAGTGAGATTGCCGCCGCCGTCGTTGCGCGTGGCGATGTTTCCAATCGTGTTATATGTCCACGAACGCGTGTAGGTGTTCGAGAGCGTGGCTGTGGCGCTCATCAACCGATTCAAGTCGTCATAGGTGTAGGTGGTCAGTCCGCCGCCGCCGACGTTGTGTTTGGCAGTGAGGATGTTGCCCACGTTATCAAAGGTGTAATCAATGTCAAGCAGCGTCGTCCCGCTTTTCGTCGTGACAATATCGGTGAGCCGCAAATTCTGTGCGTGGTAGGTGTAATCGGTGACTGCGCCATTTCCGAACGTCAGCGTATCAAGTTGGCTGGACGCAGTATAAGTGGATGCCGTGATGAAATTGCTATAGTTGCTGTTGACCGCTTCAATCCCTTGATTGTTGTATGTGCCGGTGACAACTTCGTTGTCGGGATACGTCGTCGTCACAACGCGTCCCATCGCATCATACGTGAAACTTGTCTCATACACACTCGACGGCGCGCCCGTGATGCTCACGCTCGTTTTGGTCAACTCCCCTTCCACGTTGTATGTCCAACTCGTGCTGCCCGTTGGGTCGCTCATGCTCGTCCGCCGCCCAAGCCCCTTGTTCCCGTTCGCCGTGCTGTCATACCCATACGTGACGTTATACGCCACCGTCCCGCCCGTGCAGTTCGCCGTGTTCGTCCGCGCCGTTTTCGCCGTTTGGCGATTCAGCGCATCGTAATCAAAACACACACTATTGCCGCGCGCATCCGTCTGCCGTTTCAAATTTCCATTGTTGTCGTAGCCATAACTCCAGTTCCCCATATCGGGGTCTTGCATCGTGAGTTTGCGTCCGAGCCAATCATAGGTCAGATGCGTATTGTTCCCCGCTGCATCCCACGTACCCACCAAACGGTCGGCGTGGTCATAGCCATACGTTGTCGTCGCATACAAGCCACCGTTCTCGTATTCCCGCACGCGCGTCGTGCGCCCCATCGCATCGGCGAGAAAATCTTTTTTCATTTCGCCGAATGTGCCGTTCGGCGTTTTTACGGTGGTTAGCCATCTGTCGTATGTGTTTTCCGTGTACGTGCCGTCGGGATTCGTCACGCGCGTGACGCGCCCGATGGGGTCGTAGGTGTATAAAGTAAAGGTGTTGGCGGTCCATGACGGTGTTTGATACGTGCCGCCACTGGCAAAGACGAGGTATGGCAGGGACACTTTGGACACGTTCCCGCGCGCATCATACGCCGTATTTACTACAACGATTTGACCCGGGTTCTCCGCTTGCCCCTGTTTTTGAATCAAACGTCCCAGCCCGTCATAAAAATACCAAGCATATTGGTAGGTCGGCGCATTACTGCCGCCCAAATCATTTCGCACGCGCACTTCCACTTTACTCGGATTCGACGTGCTCAACGTGTAGGTATATTGCGCGGTCGCCGCGTAACCCTGCTCGCCGGGGGCTTTGACCCACGCGCGCCGACCGAACACGTCGTAGCCCGTGCTTGTGGTCGCGTTATTCGGGTCGGTGGTCGAGGTGAGCAAACCCATCCGTACATCATACACATTGTCAGTTGTCAGGTCCGCATTCACAAACGGCGACGTCACATGCTCGGCGTATACATGATACTGGGCATCGTAATCCGTGTGTGTGGTGTTGCTGTTCGCATCGGTTACATCCGTCACGTTCCCCCAAGCATCATACATATAGGTTGTGCTGGTGAACCAATGCGTTGCATCCCAATAGACGCGCGTGCTCCTGAGTTCTCCTTTGGTGCCCGGCGGCTGATTGTACGCCGTATTGTTGTCATAAATATTTTGTGTCTCGGAAACCTTTGCCCCTGTGCCATTCAGCACATACACGCGCGCCACTTTGTTTGTAATATTCTGTGTGGTGTTGCTATAAAATTCGCGGTTTGTCGTTCGATACAGCGTTGCCGTCGTCGTGTCGCTGTATTCAAGCGTTTGGGTGATGTTGCCGTAGGAATCGTAGTGAAACTTTGTCAGTTTCCCAACCGCTGTCGCCTGTCCGTCAAAGGTTTGCACTGTCGTCTGCTTCAGTTTGACAAAATCTATACTCTCGCCCGTCGTGCTGTTGCTATAGAAGTTATCACTCCCATATTGGTTCTGCGTCACGCCGTATTTCGCATTGCCGGATTTTTTCTGCGTCACCGTGAGCGCCTTGCCCGCGTACAAATTATCCTGCGCGAAATCGTTGACCGTCTTGTTGCCGAGCGGGTCGGTCACGGTCACTTGGGAGTGTCCGCGAAATTCGGAATACATCGGGTGGCGCGGCTTGGGGCTCTGCGCCGCGTCGGAGTGTGCGGCATCGTTCGTCGCAATCCCGACATAACTGTAGCTCCATGCATTGCTGTTGCCCATCCCGTCTTTGACCGTTTTTGTAATCACGCGATTGTGGGTGGAGAGCGGTTGCAAAAGTGTGCGCCGAATATATACAGTAGGATTGCCCGAAGCGGATTTGGCATAGAAGCGCAGTTCGGGATTTTTAACCGCATGGTCGAGCGTAAAGGTTGCGACCATGTTGGTCACCGCGTTGGCAGTGAGAGTTGTCCATCCCGCGAGCGTCGTTTCGCTGCCCGTTGCCTGGTCGTACAAACGGATTTGCGCTTGAATCCCACTAACACCTGCCGAAAGGGTTTGCGTAAAAGTGTAACTCGCGCCCGGGTTGAACGGACTCACTTTCCATTTCAAATAATTGCCTATAGAGGAGGTGGAAATTTGATATGCGAGCGACCATTTGTTAAGTGGGTCTTGGCGCACATCAAAGGTCAGACCGCTCCCACCGATCTTGCTCCAAAACGCATACGCGGGGATGGTGCATACACTGCCGCCGCACGTCCAAGTTGTATAGTCCTGGTTGTATTCGTCCGCCGTTTGTCCCGCCGTCACTTTTTCATAATCAAAATCCACTTTGCCGCCGATGCTGTTGGTGGCAACGTTCAGCCGCCCATAGTTGTACGTAAAGGTGTAGGGCGGCAACGTGGACGTATCGTCACTGCCTTTAGTCGTTATCTCTTTGAGCGCAAGTTTGCCGTATGCGCCCGTGCCGTTGTGGTGGTCGTTATAGACGCCGGTGAACAACGAATAGTCATAGGTGAATTCGTACGCCCGCACCAAGAGCATCGCGTTGTTTGGGTCATGCGATTTGACCTCGATGCGGTCGAGTTTGCTCTTGTTGTAAGGTTCGGGTGCGCACGAGTTGGCAGAGTAATAGACATTATAGTCACTGCGAGTGGAATAATTAAAGAGAATGCGCGTGCGATACGCACCCGCGCCATCGCTGTTGTACACAATCTTTTTGGGATAAATCGCCGTATCGGATGTTCCTTGCAAACAAGTGTCGGTTTGATGGTCGTACGTATATTCGATTTGGTTTCCGTGCGTATCGGTCACAGTGTCCAGCCAATACTGGTAGGTGTCCGTGAACCACTGCGAGACACCTTGCTGCCGCCATTCCACGCCCCGCGAGGCAGCGGTGCTTCCAAAGAGATAGGTTGTCCCATCATTCGTGAGTATCGTCCATATGCCGCCATTGGCGCGCGTAATTTTCCAGAACTGCTCCTTGTTCGTATGCCATTTCCCATTGCCGTCTTTCACAAGGTCATACCCTGCTCCATTCAGGACGAGCGAAAACGTGTCGTCGGCAGTCGAAATGGTGTTGTGCGTATCGCGCGCGATATAACTTGTATCAATGGACCAACCCACACCGACGTAGGAAGCCGTGCCTGTGGAATTGAAACCATCAATGCCGGTGCTGGAATAGGAAAGTGACAAGCGCGGTGTCAAGCCGCCCTGTCCGGCGGGAACTTGAATCGGGAAGGAGTAGCCCGCCGCCCCACTGAACAAATCCGTCTGAAAACCTTCGATGCTTGGCAAATAATTCTGCACATCGGGCGCATCCGCGAGACCGTAATCGGTAAAATGGTCGGTCTCGGCGCTGACAACGTTGTTCGCTTCGTCCACGCTCGTGAGTAAGGGTTCCCAGTGTTCCAGCGTTTCATCCCAATACAAAATTTGCAGATTGTCTTCTTGCCAACTGCCGAGCCAGGCGGGGTCATATTGAATCGAAATCGTCAGGTCGTCGTAAAATTGGGTAATCGCTTGGGGTGTTTGTCCTGTGCCACGAATGCTGTACGCCCTCAATGAAAAGCGGTTAATCACCACGCGCCCGTTCAGGTCTCGGCGATGCTTGTCTTTGCGTGTCGGTTTATATTCCAGACGCGCGTCAACAGGGAGTGCGCGTGGCGGCACGGTTACAACCAGACGCCCATCTTGGGCAACAAGGCGTCCGCCTTTCGCCGACTGCATCGTCACTTGTACAGATTGGTCCCGTTTGGAGACTATCGGCGTGGTAGTAGGTGTTGGCGCGGCGGTCTGCGTTTTTTCCGCGCGACGCGTTTTGCGCGCCCGCTTGGTCTTGGCTGCGCGTGCGGTTCGTTTGGGCGCGGGCGCTCGTTTCGTGGCAAGAGCAGTCTCAGTCGGCGCTGCGCTTTCTGTTGCCGTCGGCGTTGGTTCAACAGTTGTTGTTTCAGTGGGAGTAGGTGTTTTCTTGTTCTTGCGCGTCTTTTTCGCGTGCGGTGTTTTCGTCGGCTTGAGAACATTTGCCGCGATGGAATCATTTGGGGCAGAAATTGATTGAAGCGTAGAATCGGCAGTCACACCGCCGGCACTGGCACTGAACAAACAAGCTAAAAGGAATACAGCAAGCACGCCTTGCAGGCGCGTAAAATCCAAGCGGAGCATGAGACCTCCAAGGTTGAAAAATCAAACGAGCTGGAGATTTAGGGTGAATTCTGCTTCTTATATCACTGGGACGCGTGCTTGTGAACCTGTTATTTTTGACAGTTCTTTAGCCCAACTTGTCTATTCCTTCTGTAACAATCCATACCGCAATCCCGACGCGGCTCGCGACGCCCAGCTTGATTTGCAGGCTTTGGATATGAAAACGCACCGTGCGGTGGGAAATCTGCAATCGTTGCGCAATTTCTTTATCTTTCAGCTCGTGCGCGACCAATTGCGCAATTTCGCGCTCGCGCACCGAGATACAAGTTTTTGTTTGCTGTTCCAATGCTTCACCCCGTGCAAAAAAGAAATCCAACATTGGAACCTTTATACACCCCAGGTACTGACAAACTACTGACAAGATTATTAAACTCTTGCAATGTTAGCCCCAATTTCCGCTTGATGGATTGCATACATTGTGGTAATCTTTTTGTTGTTCTTTACCTTTCACGTTTGACGAGGGCACACAAGTCCAGCCCTCACATTCTTTGTCACCCGGCACCCGTCACATTTTCTAATGCCCGCGAACAAATCTGCTTTTCATGACGCGCTGAAAAAAGCGTCCAACGCCGCGTGGGACCAGCGGTGGGATACGGCGATTAAAGAATATCGTCGCGCGCTCACCGAATTTCCGGATGATTCCTCCGCGCACAGCGGACTCGCGCTCGCGCTGCAAGAATCCAACAAGAATGAAGAAGCGCTCGCCGAATACAAAGTCCTCGCCAAGATGCAGCCCGATGACCCCGTGCCGCTCGCGCGCGTCGCGATTCTTTTAGAAAAAATGAATCGCAAGAATGACGCGTTCGGCGCGTATCTGCAATTGGCGGAAATGTACAACGCGCAAAAGCAAATGAACAAAGCCGTCGAAGCGTGGCGCAAAGCGAGCGCGCTCGACCCCGAACGCGCCGAGCCGCACGAAAAACTCGCGGCGTCGTTCACCGAAGCGGGACACAATGGACCTGCCGCGCGCGAATATCTTGCCCTCGCGAAACTCGCGCAAAAAACGGGCGACCAACCGCGCGCGCAGCAGTGCGTGGAACGCGCGTTGATTCTCGAACCCGATAATACCCAAGCGCGCTTTATGCTAAACGAGTTAACAGGACGCGGCGCCTCGCTCGCCGCGCAAGCCGGCGCGAGTCCGGTGGAACTTGCGCGGCGCAGCACGTTGGCAAAACTTGCGGGTTCGTTGTTGGAAGAAAAAACACCGTGGCGGCGCGCGGACACCGGGGGCATCCACGCGGGCGCCGACGCGGACTCGCTCTTGGCGCGCGCCATTGACGCACAACAAAAAGGACAAACGCGCGAAGCGATTGAATTGTACGAACAAATCTTGCGTCTCGGCGCAAGCGCCACGCGTCCCGAAGTGCAGTTTAATCTTGCCATTTTGTATCAAAACAGTTTACAGCACGACAAAGCGATTGCGCTGTTGAACGAGACGGCAAAACAGCCGCAGCTCGCCGTCGCCTCGCACTTTGCATTGGGACAATCATATCGAGCCCAAAACAAAGTGGACAATGCGCTCGACCATTACATTCAAGCGATGAAGATTGTAGACCTCGCGTCGGTGAGTCGTTCGCAGGCAGACCAGGTGATTCGGCTTTATCAATCCCTTTCCGAAAGTTATCAAATCAAAGGTGACGACGAGTCCGCGAACCGTTACAGCGAAACGCTGTTGAACTTTTTGACGAGCAAGGGGTGGCAGGACAAAGTGCGCGAAGTGCGCGACCACATTTCGGCGGAAGCATTGGGGGGCACACCGCTTTCGATGCAAGAAGTTTTTGAAACGCCCGAAACCCAGCGCGTGATTGAACTCTTGCGCGTGAGCGATGATTTGATGCGCGAAGCAAAATTGTATTCGGCGGGCGACCTTGCGTATCAAGCGATTGAACTCGCGCCCAATTATTTGCCCGCGCACGTGCAGCTCGCGGAAATCGCCGTCGCCGCCGGACGCATTACGGAAGCATTAGAAAAATATGACGCGCTCGCCGAAACGGCTGAAGTGCGCCGCGATTTGCCCAAAGCCATTTCCTTTTATCGCCACGCGTTGAAACTGGGACCCGACGATGTGACGCGGCGCTCCAAACTGATCAGCGTGCTCGTGCAAGCCGGGCAATTGCCGCAAGCGCTGGAAGAATTTGAAAGCGTGGGGCAGGGACTGGAAGCGAACGGTCAATTGCGTCAAGCCGCCGACCGCTACGCCGAAGGATTGGCGATTGCCGGACGCGCAGGCGTGGTGGGCGAAACGGCGGACAAATTGCGCCATCATCTCGCCGTGGCAAATTTGAAACTGCGCGAGTACGACAAGGCGTTGTCCGCGTTTCAAGAAATTTTGCGCGCCAATCCGAACGACGAAAACGCGCGCTATTATTTGGTGGAATTGTATTTACGCAAAGGGTTTGTCGAAAAAGCGGAAACGGAACTGGACGCGCTGTTAAAGCGTTATGAGTTTGCGCCCCGCGAGGCGCGCAATGTTCTCGCTTCGCTCGCGCAAGATTTTCCCGAACATATCTTTCTCGCGCGGAAACTCGCGGCGAACATGGTCGCACTCGGCGAGCAAGCGCAGGCGGTCCAGCTGCTCGACGAATTGGGCGAACGCCTCTTGACTGAAAACCGTCACGCGGACGCCATTCAAGTGGTGCAAGATATTGTCGCGCTCAATCCGCCGCAAGTGAACGAGTATCGCAAACTTTTGTTGGAACTGCGGGAACCGCAAACGGATCACGAACAAACTTGACTGAACAAGATTTACTCGCCCGCCTGAATGCCGCGAGCATCATTGACATTGTCCTCGTCACGCTCGTCTTTCTGGGGCTCTTTTATTTGGTTCGGGGGACCCGCGCGGTCACGTTGCTGCGCGGGCTTCTTTTGGTCGCGTTTCTCGCCGTCCTCGCCAGCACCTTTCTGAATCTCACCGCGTTCAATTGGCTCGTGCGCAATTCCATTCCCGCGCTGCTCGTCGCGATTCCCGTCATTTTTCAACCGGAACTGCGGCGCGCGTTCGAACGGCTTGGGCGTCCGAGCACGTTGTTGGGCACACGCACCACCGATGCGACCACCAAATTTCTCGCCACCCTTGCGCGCGCGGCGGGCGCCCTCTCGCGACAAATGTGCGGCGCGCTTGTTATCATCGAAGGACGCACGGGTTTGCAGGAATATATTGACACGGGCGTTCGCCTTGACGCCGAACTCTCTGTGGATTTACTCTTGACTATTTTCGACAAGCACACCGATTTGCATGACGGCGCAGTGATTGTCCGCGACGAACGCTTGTTTGCGGCGAGTTGTATGCTGCCGCTTTCGGAAAATCCAGACGTAGACCGCGATTTGGGCACGCGGCATCGCGCGGCATTGGGTATTACCGAAAGCACCGATGCGATTGCGCTTGTGGTGAGCGAAGAGACCGGCGGCATTTCCATCGCCCACAATGGACGCTTGCTGCGAAATCTCGACGAAAGCAATCTCAATCGCACCTTGACCAACTTGTATACGGGGCGCACTCCGTCGAGCCCGATGCAAAAATTGTTTGCGCCACTGCGCGGCGCGGTGGGCGCCAAACATGTGGTGCGCCGAAACTAATGTTTCGTTCTCTATTTTCGAACGCGGCATCCATTCTCATGGCGCTCTTTTTCGCCATCGTCGTTTGGATTGTCGCAACGAATGAAGAAAATCCGTTCCGCGAAGGTTTGTTCCCCGACGCGATCCCCATCACTTTTGAAAATCGCAGTCCCGAATTGACCCTTCTCGATCCGTCGCGCCTTGCCGCGCGTGTGCGGATTCGCACCGAAGCCAATCGGTGGGACTCGCTCAATAATTCCAATTTCAAAATTACCGCCGACCTGGGTGGTTTGGGCGAAGGCGATTATACCGTCGCGCTCAACGCGACGAGCAACGATTCGTCCGTGCGCATCATCGGCATTGACCCGCAAAGCGTTCAGGTGCGTTTGGAAAAATTTTCCAGCGTGCCGTTCGTCGTGCGCGTGCGTGTGTTGGACGAAGCGCCGCTTGGCTATGAAATGCGTTCGGCACAAGTTACACCGCCGACGGTCACCGTCAGCGGTCCGCAGAGCGAGCTGGAACAAGTGAATGACGCAGCGGTGGATGTGGCATTACGCGGCGCAAAAACGACAGTGGACCGTCAGGTGAGTGTGGTGCTTCACGACGCGCAGGGCAATCAAATTCAGAATCTAAAAGTTGACCCCGCCACGGTTCAAGTGCATATTCCAATCGAGCAGCGCGTGGGTTACAAGGACGCGGCGGTGAAAGCGGTCATCACCGGCAATCCCGCGTCGGGCTATTGGGTGAGCGATATTAGTGTGGAACCTGCCACCGTTACGCTCGTGGGTGCGCCCGCCGAACTGGACAAGCTGGGCGGTTTTGTCGAGACGGAAAGTCTGGATGTCACAGGCGAACAAGAAGGCGTGGTGAAACGCGTACGGCTGAAATTGCCCGAAGGCGTCTCGGTGTTGAACGCAACGGATGTGATGCTGCGCGTGGCGATTGAACCGGTCTTGAGCGGCATGACTGTCCAGCGCGAGGTTTCGGTTTCCGATTCGTGCAATTTGCCCGCGCAGGTCTCGCCTTCGACTGTACAAGTCATTCTTTCGGGACCGCTGCCGATTTTGCAAGCGCTCACGCGTCAAGATGTCCAAATTGTTTTGGATGCGCCGCAGTGTGAACCGGGCACCTATCAAAGCCAGTTGCGCGCGGTGAATGTGCCGGATAAAATCAAAGTCGAAAGCATTGTCCCCGAAACCGCCGAAGTGGTCATCAAAGATGTCAGCCCCTGATGCGTCGTCCGCGAATTTAGAAACCCGTCCTCTACAGGACGGGTTTTCCAAATTGCGCGATAGGTTCGCGCTCGCGTTTATTTTTCTCTTGCCGTTTGTGTTTTACTGGCGCGCCGCGTTGGGGCTGGGCATGTTTTTCTTTGGCGACATCGCGCGCTTTTTTTATCCGACGCGCGTGTTGTACGCCGACGCGCTGCGCGCGGGACGGCTGCCCCTCTGGCAGCCCGAAATTCTTACCGGCATTCCCCTCCTCGCCGAAATGCAAACGGGCGCGCTGTATCCCCTGCATCTTGTTCTCTATCGCGTGCTTCCCGTTGACCTCGCGCTCAATTACGATATTCTCTTGCATCTCGCGTTTTTGGGCGCGGGCACTTTATTGTTTGCGCGCACGCAAAAAATTTCCGCGTCGGGCGCGCTGCTCGCAGCGATGGCGCTCACGCTCGGCGGATTCGGCGCGGCGCGGATTACGCATCCGAATGTGTTGAGTGTCGCGGCATGGCTGCCGTGGCTGTTGTATTTGTACGCCCAGTGGCGCGCGAAATTTTTTCCTTTGGTGATGTGGATGCTGCTGACGCTCGCGTTTGCCATGCAATGGCTCGGCGGACATCCGCAATTCGCGCTGATAAATTGCGTCAGCTTTGGCGTGTTTGTTGTCGCGCGCGCCCTTGACGCAACACGCAAGACGAACGACGAAAAAAAACGGCGCACATTCGTCCTTTGGTCGTTCGCCGCGCCTTTTCTCGCGCTCGTACTCGGCACACTCATCGCGTCCGCGCAATTGCTGCCGACGTTTGAATTCGCGCAGCAGTCCGCGCGCGCGGGCGGTGTGGACGCGGAATTCTTTACCACCTTTTCGTACAATCCGTTGTATCTTGCGCTCCTCGCCGCGCCGTTCTTGCGCGGCAATCCGTACCCGAACACATCTGTCGAAGTGATTGCATACATTGGAAGCTTGCCGCTGCTGCTCGCGACGGCGGCGCTGTTTTTCAAGCGCGACCGCGTAACCTTGTTTTGGTTATTGTTCGCGCTCGGCGCGTTGGTGCTCGCGTTCGGCGGCAATACACCGCTATATCCTGCACTGCGTTTTCTGCCGTTCTTTAATTTGTTCCGTGTGCCCGCGCGCTTTTTGTTTCCGTTCGCGTTTGCGTTGGTCATGCTCGCGGGTTTCGGTTTCGATGCGCTGCGCGCGCGGGCGTACGAAAGCAAAATGTTTCGCAACGCATTCCTGGTCCTCGCCGCAACGTTGTTGCTCGCGCTCGTTATCTTGATTCTGGTCAATCTTCTGCCGCTTGAAATATGGCTCGACGCGTGGCGCGGGCTCCCGATTCTTTTCGGCGCGCTCGCGCTGCTCCTCATCTTGCGCGCCGCGCGGACGGACCGCGTTTTTTTTACGGCAAGCGCGTTCGGATTGACGCTGTTGGATTTGATGGCGTTCAGCGCCGTGTACGCGCAAACGTTCAACCAAATCGCGCCGCGCGCAGAAATTTTTCCGCCGCCGCGTGTGCTCAATGTCTTGCCGCTCAAGCCGTACGAACGCGTGCTCACGAGCGAATGGATTTTGCCGTGGATTTCGGTGATGAACGCAAGTTTGTATCCGAACTTGAACGCCGCGCACAACGTTTCTGCCGCGCACGGCTATACGCCGCTGACGCCGCGCAACACGCGCGAATTCTTGGACCATCTTTCGGCGGTGATGCTCAACAAACTCGGCGTGCGCTATTATTTGATTCCACAGCTCTTGCCCGTTGACGCGCAGACGGAAGCCGCCGATGTGCGCGACCCGTTTTTGCTTGACCCGCTTTCCGCGCCGCTCGAATTCTCCATCGTGGACGCGGACAGCATCGAAATTGAATCGTCACTCGCCCAGTCCGCGAATTTGCCCAATAACGCGATTGTCGCGGATGTGATTTTGCGCGATGAAAACGGGCACGCGTATCGCGTGCAATTGCTCGCGGGACGCGACACGGCGGAATGGGCATATGACCGCAGTGATGTGCATCAAGTGATTCAACACGCGCGCCCCGACATCGCATCGTCGTTTCCCGCGCGTTCGGCGTTTCCGATTGAGGAACATGTAGGGCACACGTATCGCACGCGCATCAATTTCGCGGACGCGCCCGTGCCGATTACGTCCTTACGCATCGAGCCGCGTATCAACGCGGGGCTGCTGCACATTCAGAGCATTTCATTGTTGACGGGTGAGGCGTCCATCAATCTTGCGCCGCTCTTGGGCAAAGGGCGGCACACGTTGGTATATCGGAGTGAAGACGTTGCCGTGTACGAAAATCTCGATGCGTCGCCCCGCGCGTTCATCACACACAATGTCAAACGTCTGGACGACGCGGATGCGTTCAAGCAGTTGGAATCGCCCGAACCGAACGCGGAAATTTATGTCGCCGACGGTCCCGAATTTGAAACGGATGTAGGGCAGGGTTTCAACGAACGCGCGGACATTGTTTTGTATGAACCTGAACGCGTCGTGGTGGATACGCGTTTGGACTCGGACGGCTATTTGGTCTTGACCGACGCGTGGGACCCGGACTGGACGGTTCTGGTGGACGGCGCGCCCGCGCAAATGACGCGCGCGGATGTGATTTTTCGCGCGGTGTTGTTGAATGCCGGTTCGCACCGCGTCGAATTTTTGTATCGCCCGCGCCTGTTTTACATCGGACTGATTCTGTCCGGCGTCGGCGTCGCTCTGCTCGGGATTGCGATGTTGGTCACGTTGTTGGTGCGCGTGAAGCGTGGCGGTGACGGCTTGTCCTCGCCGCCCGCGTTGAGCGACCATGAGGGTGCGTCGCTACAAGTGTTATAATACGCGCCATCCATTCTTTAGGAGGTGCCGCGATGAATTTCATCAATCGAACCATTATCGTCATGCTCTTGTTTTTCGGCGCGCTGTTTTCGTGCGCGACGATTGCTGCGCTCTTGTTTTTCCGCGCCAATTTGGCGGCGACGTTTCAACCTGCATTGACCGCGCTTACATCCGACCCGATTGGAGCGCCACAATTATTTTGTATCGGAGTCGCCATTCTCGTACTTGTGTTTTCAGTTCTCTTGCTCTATTTGGAATTGATGCCGAGCGGCAAAATCCGAATGCGCCTGAAATCTATTCAAGGCGCGGATGTGTTGATGAGCGCGGATGCGATTACGACGCAGCTGCAATATGCGCTCGACCCGCTGCCCGGCGTGATTCGCGCAACTCCCAAAGTGTTCAAGGGGAAAAATGACGCGGTGGATGTGATGATAGATATGACCACCACTTCGGATGTGGATGTGAAACAAAAGACGAATGAAGTGACCGATGTCGCGCGCACGGTGTTGGAAGGCGGGCTCGGACTGCGCGTGGGCAAAGTGCAAATCAAATTGGAACAAATGCGCGCACCCAAAAAAGGCGCGCCGAATTTGCCCAAGATGGACTTGCCCCGTTTGATTGCGGCAAAGCAAGAAGAAGCAAATGACGCAGCGGCGAAATGACGCAAGGACGAAGGCACAATGCACAATGCACAAAAACTCTCGACTCTTGACTCTCGACTCTCGACTAACGACTAGCAACGACTAACAATGATTGAGGAATCGCAAAACATCGCGTCGGGGAATGGCGCGCCGAGTTTGAAAACGCTCGTCGAAGCATTCATTCTCGTATCGGATGGAGCCGTTTCTGTCGAGACGTTGGCGCAGGCGCTGGAGCAAGACCTCGCCACGATTGAAGCGACGATTGGGGAAATCGAAGATGATTTTTCGACGCGCGGCATTCGTTTGCAGCGAATGCGCGAACGCGTGCAGTTTGTCAGCGCGCCCGAAGTTTCGGAACAGGTGCAAAAATTTTTGGGACTCGATACCGCGCCGCGTCTTTCGCCTGCCGCGCTCGAAACGCTTGCCATCATCGCGTATCGCCAACCAATTACGCGCCCGCAAATCGAAAACATTCGCGGCGTAAATTGTGACGGCGTCATGCACACTCTGCTCGCGCGCAATCTCGTCGAACCGGTCGGCGAATTGGAAACGGTGGGACATCCGACGCTGTATGCGACGACGTTCGACTTTTTGCATTATTTCGGTCTGACGAGTTTGGAACAATTGCCGCCGCTGCCGGAAGAAATGATGCCGACGTTGCCTGCCATGGCGAATGGTCAGGGAATTTCAAATATGCCCACAGACCAAGTTGAAATGCAAGGCGATTGATTCAATTTTTTCAGCAGGACGGGGATGAGCGGAATCAAGAAAAATCTCTTGTATCCAGATTGAAATGACCAAAAACCGTCTCGAAGCATTTAGCGATGGCGTTATCGCCATCATCATTACCATCATGGTCCTCGAACTGCATCCGCCGCATGAGCCGACGATTGAGGCGGTGCTGCCGCTCGTGCCAATCTTTCTCAGTTACGTATTGAGCTTTGTCTTTCTCGGCATCTATTGGAACAATCATCATCATCTCTTCCAAGCTGTGAAACATGTCAATGGCAATGTGTTGTGGGCAAATCTGCATCTCTTGTTTTGGCTGTCGCTCATCCCGTTTGTAACGAGTTGGTTGGGCGAAACGAATTTTGATACAATCCCCGTCGCAATTTATGGCACCGTGTTGTTGCTCGCCGCCGTCGCCTACACGATTCTGGCGAATCTTTTAATCTCGATTCACGGCAGCGATTCGGTCTTGGGCAAAGCGTTTGAGAATAATTTAAAAGGGAATCTGTCGTTGGTGTCATATGGGGCAGCCATACCGCTCGCGTTCGTTCATCCTCTCATTTCCTGCGCGTTGTATGTTTTTGTCGCGATTCTCTGGCTCATTCCTGACCAAAGGATTGAAAGAAATTTAGAACGCTAACCATGTTTCGACGTATCGAATTTATCAAACGCTTGAATGCCGCGCGCGAGCGAGAATTGTTGGAGGCGCTTGCGAAAGGGGCAAACGCATTCAGCGGCGAGCGGGTGCGTTTTGAAAAAACAGGCATTATGGGCGGGACGAATTACATTGTGGATAGTCAGTGGACTCTGATGAACGCGCCGCGTCGCGCGCTGCACAAAAATTGTCGTTTCTATTTTACCGAAGCCGGTTGGAAAATGTACGGGCGTCCCACCGTCATCGCCTGTCAGCAAACGGGGCAGGCATATCGCATTGTCACCCTCAAGGAAAAATCGGTGGATATTTTTTATCGTGATGAGATTCAAGTGGCAGTGCGTCCGAAAAAGAAAACGAGTCGTGTTCAACGCAGTTTAAAAAGGTCGTGACACGTCGTCGAGAAAAGGATTTGCGATTGATTTCATGAGGGGATTTTTGTCTTTCCATTTTTGAAATGCGTTGATGTGAAATGATGGAACGTCTTCAAAAACTTTTAGCGCAAGCGGGCATCGCCTCGCGTCGTCATGCCGAAGAAATGATATCGGCGGGACGCGTGCGCGTCAATGGCAAGGTTATCACTGAACTCGGCGCGCAAGCCGACCCCGACCACGACAAAATTTTGGTGGACAATCAACCCATCAATGTCGAAACCAAAGCGTACTATATCTTGAATAAACCGCGCGGCTATATCTCTGACCGCGATGATACGGCGGAAAATAAAACCGCGCTCGATTTGGTCCCTGATGGACGACGCTTGTTCGCGGCGGGACGCCTCGATTTGATGAGCGAGGGAATGTTGTTGCTCACCAATGATGGTGAACTCGCGAATCGTCTCACGCATCCGCGCTATGAACATGAAAAAGAATATCTCGCGCTTGTGTTTGGTTCCCCGGACGACAAAGTGATTGAACGGCTCGAACGCGGCATTTTGTACGATGGCGAATGGCTGCGCGCAGACAGCGCGGCACGCGCGGGGCGCAGTCAACCGTTTGGCGAAGCGGGACGCGATGAAACATGGCTCCGCATCATTTTGCACGAAGGCAAAAAGCGCCAGATACGTCACATGTGCGCGGCGCTGGGTCATCCCGTGAAACGCTTGATACGCGTGCGCATCGGTCCATTGAAACTCGCCAACCTCAAAGTGGGTGAATGGCGCAAATTAACGCGTGAGGAAGTGATGCAATTGAAAACGGGGAGTGGCGAGAGCGGAATGAGGCGGGTGGTGAGTGGAGCGAAAAACGCGAAACCACGGGCGTCGAACATCAAGCGTGAAATTCCAAAACGGAAAGCGGGTTGGGCAAAACCGAGAAAATCGAGTTTCAAGGGGAAACGAAACGCGCCAATCAAAAATCATAAATCAAAAATCAAAAATCAAAAATCCTAAATCATAAATCCAATCTCCAATCTCCAGTCTCCAATCTCCAATGTCTATACTCCCGCGCACCATCGCGATTGACGGACCCGCCGCATCGGGCAAAAGCGTTCTCGCCGAACGACTTGCGGACGCGCTCGGCTATTTTTATTTGGACACGGGCTTGATGTACCGCGCCGTGACGAACGAAGCATTGACGCGCGGCATTCCGATTCACGCGCAAGATGCGGTCACGCAGTTAGCCGAAACAATTGAAATCAATGTTGTGCCCCTGGAGCATCATTGCGTCGTGACGGTGAACGGGCGCGACGTTTCCGACGAACTGCATCGTCCCGAAGTGGACCGCAATGTGTCGGCAGTCTCTGCGTATGCAGGCGTGCGCCGCGCAATGACGGAACAACAGCGGCGCATTGCCGAACGCGGAAACGTGATTTTGGCGGGGCGCGACATTGGCACAGTGGTTTTGCCAAACGCGGAATGTAAAATTTTTCTCACGGCGTCGGTGGACGCGCGCGCAGTGCGCCGCATGAAGGACCGTCTGGCGCGCGGACAGCAAGTGACATGGCAAGAAATGCGCGCGGAAATTTTAAAGCGCGATGAATTTGATTCGTCGCGCAGTGTTGCGCCGCTGCGCGCAGCGGACGACGCGGTGTATTTGGACAACAGCGATTTGACGATTGACGAGACAGTCCAGCGCGCGCTGGAGATTTTGCAGGCGCGTGCGCAGGTGACGGCATAATGCATCTCAACGACGAACGCGTAATCCGAGTTTTTCATCCTTTTGCGAATTGGGTGCTGCGCCAATGGTATCGCGTGATTTTGGAATTGGATATGGAGGGCGTGGAAAATGTGCCGCGCACCGGACCCTTGCTCGTCATCATCAATCACACGCATTTCCTCGACCCGTTGATTCCGACCGCGTACCTGCGCCGCGACATTTTTCCGATGGCAAAAGCGGAAGTGTTCGAGGGCAGATGGAAATGGATGTTTGACGCGTACGGTTCGTTTCCGGTACGGCGCGGCGAAGCGGACATGCAGGCGTTCAAAAACGCGTTCAAGGTTTTGCGCGCGGGGCACGCGCTGTTGATGGCGCCCGAAGGGACGCGCGCCAAAGTCGGCGGATTGCAGCAAGCGCATGAAGGCGCGGGTCTGATTGCCGCGCGCGCCCGAGTTCCCGTTTTGCCCGTTGCGTTGTGGGGCGGACGTTCGCTTGTGCCGACCTTGAAAAAATTTCGGCGCAATCCGATTCACGTTCGCATTCATGCGCCGCTGATTGTAAAACCGTTCGACACGAAAATTTCACGTCAAGAGATTTCCACCGTCACAGATGAAATCATGTACACGCTCGCGACCATGCTGCCCGCAGAATATCGCGGTGTGTATTCCGATGTTGGAAAATTTGCGCCGCGTTATCTTTTGCCCTATCATGCAGCGCAAGTTGATAATGCAAATGTGCGAAATGAGGTGATGCCTTTGACGAATTGAAACAACGGGGAAAATGAGCGCATGGAGAAGAGAGACCAGTAACTAGAGACTGGAGACTTGTCATTCCGAGCGGAGTGAGGAATCTCTACTCTCCAATCTCCAGTCTTTCTTCTTGACGAGGTGGAGGTTCTTCGCCGCGAGGCGAGTGCTACCGATTACGTCCTTTGTAATCGAAAAATCGAAAGTTCAGCGGATGCCTCCGTAGCGCAAAATTCAATTTTGCGCTACAGTTTCTCCCCCCCACGACGCACGCGACAAAACCGATAGGTGACTGTCGAAACAAAACGCACGCGTCAAAATCCCAACTCTACAATTCATCTCACCCGTTTCACGCGCGAAAAAATCGCGTGTGACGTTTTACGTTTGACGCATCGCGACAAAACGACGCGCGCCCGCAAGCTTCGCGTCGTCTGCCGCCCCGCGTCATTCACGCAAGGAGAAAAATCATGTGCGGCATCGTCGGTTATGTCGGTTACAAAGAGGTCACGCCCGTGTTGCTCGGCGGACTCAAGCGGCTCGAATATCGCGGTTATGATTCCGCAGGAATTGCGGTGCGCACGGCGGATGGAAATATCGTGATTCGCAAGAGCAAAGGCAAATTGTCGAAACTGGTAAATCAATTGAATGGCAGCGCGCCGCGCGGCACGCTGGGCATGGGGCACACGCGCTGGGCAACGCACGGCGCGCCGAATGATGTGAACGCGCATCCGCACACGGACGAAAGCGGGCGCGTGGTGGTGATTCACAACGGCATCATCGAAAATTATGCCGAACTGCGCGACGAATTGAAAACGCGCGGGCATGTGTTTCAATCGCAAACCGATACAGAAATTTTCGCGCATCTCGTCGAAGAGGAATTTGACGCGCGCGGCGCAGACGGCGCGGTGAATTTTATTGACGCCGTGCGCGCGGCATTAAAACGTGTGCGCGGCGCGTATTCGTTCGTCGTGATGGACGCGCGCGTGCCCGATTTAATCATCGGCGCGCGCCATTTTTCACCGTTGATTGTGGGCGTCGGCGAAAACGAAAATTTGTTCGCGTCCGACATTCCTGCATTGCTGGAGCACACGCGCAAGGCGCTGATTATTCAAGATGGCGAAATCGTCGCGCTGACGCACGATGCCGTGCGAATTTTTACGCTCGATGGTGAGGTTGTCGAACGCGAACCGTTCGAGGTGACATGGGATGTGACGAGCGCGGAAAAAGGCGGCTATCCGACTTTTTTCACCAAAGAAATATTTGAACAGCCCGCCGCGTTGGCGAACGCACTGCGCGGACGCGTGGATGCGGACGGTGTACATTTGCCCGAACTCGATGCAATTGATTTTGAACGCGTCGAACGCGTCCATATCGTCGCGTGCGGCACATCGTACCACGCGGGACTGGCGGCGAAACTTGCGTTGGAGCAATGGACGCGCGTGCCTGTGAATGTGGAAATCGCGTCGGAATATCGCTACGCGTCGCCTGTCTTGGATGACAAAACGTTGTTGATTCTCATCACGCAATCGGGCGAAACGGCTGACACGTTAGCGTGTTTTCGTCTCGGCAAAGAACGCGGCGCGCAGACATTGGCATTGACGAATGTCGTCGGCAGTTCGATTACGCGCGGCGCGGACGCGGTGATTTATTTGCGCGTCGGTCCCGAAATCGGCGTCGTCGCGACGAAAACGTATACGGCGCAAGTGGCGTTGTTGGAGTTGGTCGCGTTGTGGTGGGCAGAGAAGCGTGGAGAGACGGGAGACTGGAGACTGGAGATTCTGCAAAGTTTTCTCCGTTTGCCCGATTTGGTCGAGGCGACGCTCGGCGCGGAACAGCAAACGAAATTGCTCGCGGACAAATTGACCGCGCATCGTTCCGCGTTTTTCTTTGGACGCGGGTTCGGATACGTTGCCGCGCTGGAGGGAGCGCTGAAACTCAAAGAGGTGAGTTATCTGCACGCGGAGGCATACGCGGCAGGTGAATTGAAACACGGACCGATTGCGATGCTCGACCCCGAAATTCCCGTGATTGCGATTGCAACGCGCAGCGCGACATTGGACAAAGTGGTGAGCAACATGCAAGAAGTGCGCGCGCGCCGCGCACCTGTGATTGCGATTGCGACGGAGGGCGATACATTCATTGCCGAACACGCAGACGATGTGATTTATATTCCGCGCGCGCCCGAACATCTCGTCCCGATTCTCGCGCTCGTGCCGCTGCAATTGTTGTCGTACTATGTTGCTGTGGTGCGCGGCTGCGATGTAGACCAGCCGCGCAATTTGGCAAAGAGCGTGACGGTGGA